>NC_010730.1:1727500-1838442 GCF_000020325.1 Sulfurihydrogenibium sp. YO3AOP1 | reverse complement strand
TTATAAAGACTTAATTGATTTTTCCTTGAGAAAACTTGTTTATTTTGTTAAGAAAATTTAACAGCTAAATGACATAGCAAGACTGTTCCAAAAATCAAAATTGTCATTCTGAGCAAAGCGAAGAATCTCATGTTTTTCTTTTCAAGTCAAAAAATCAAAAGAGGGGATCCTTCGGCTTACAGCCTCAGGATGACACGGAAAGGTAAGCTTACGAGAATTTTGAAACAATCTTACGCCGTAGCAGAAAAACCTTTCACTTCTTACATTTCACGTTCCAGGTTTAAAAGATAAGCTCTTAACTCTTGTCTTTTATCTGTAATGACAAACGCTTCTTGGACTGTTGACCCCTTTTTTTAGCAATAACTTTGCACCTGTTTCAGTGTCATACTGATATTTTATAATTTTATCTCCTTTTTGAGCCTTTGGACTTGTGTAAATTCTTCCTGGTATGATGGACTTAGCAAGCCCCATTTCTACCAGAGCCTGCAAGTCCTTTTCAAAATCTTCAATGATAGAATGTTCTCTTTTTACACCTTTTTTTCTGTATTTCATTTTAAAATGGTTTTTCTGGAACGCTTTCCCAATCTTTTAGAAATCTTTCTAATCCAATATCTGTAAGTGGATGTTTAGCCAGTTGTGCAATTACACTGTATGGAATTGTTGCTATATCTGCTCCAATCATTGCGGATTCTATTACATGAACAGGATTTCTGACAGATGCTACAATAATTTCAGATTTAAAATTATAATTATCTTTGATTTGCTTGATTTGTCTTATTAAATCCATACCGGTATGGCTAATATCATCCAATCTGCCTACAAATGGAGATATATAAGATGCTCCAACCTTCATAGCTAATAAAGCTTGGGCTGGAGAGAATACCAATGTAACGTTAGTCTTTATTCCTTTATTTTCAAAGTAGCTTACTGCCTTTAAACCTTCTGGTGTCATTGGAATCTTGATAACAACATTTTTACCAAGTTCCGCAAGCTTTTCACCCTCTTTAATCATGCCTTCTGCATCTGTGCTTGCAACTTCCAAGCTAACTGGTTTATCTGGTACTTCTGCCAATATACTTTTTACCACATCCCAAAATGGTTTTTTAACCTTTGCGATTAATGTTGGATTAGTTGTTACTCCATCAAGAAAATGTAATT
The DNA here is from genome assembly GCF_000020325.1 of Sulfurihydrogenibium sp. YO3AOP1. Classification (NCBI taxonomy): domain Bacteria; kingdom Pseudomonadati; phylum Aquificota; class Aquificia; order Aquificales; family Hydrogenothermaceae; genus Sulfurihydrogenibium; species Sulfurihydrogenibium sp. YO3AOP1. The sequence goes on along the minus strand of NC_010730.1, from coordinate 1,837,284 downwards.
TGTTTGCTTCTCTAATCTCATTCACATCTGCTGTATCGATGAAAAACTTCATTTATTACCTCCTACTATGTTTTTGTAATTTTCATAAAATCTTGTGTTTAGCCAGTTAATATCAAACCATTCTACTGGATTGACCTCTATTCCATTAACCAACACTCCATAATGTAAATGGTCTCCTACAGCCAATCCTGTTGTTCCTGTTTTTCCTATATACTGACCTTTTTTCACTGTTTCCCCTTCTTTAACTGCAATTTCGCTTAAATGAGAGTATAACGTATAAACACAAAGACCATGGTCAATAATTATACTATTGCCATATATGCCCAAGAATCCAGTAAAAACAACCTTTCCGTTGTTAGATGCTTTAACCGGTGCATTTTTTACAGATGCAAAATCAAACCCTTTATGATAAGCATCTGCTCCTTCAACGATTTTACCGTTATATCTGTATTTTCTATAATCAGCAAAACCGCCAAGCTTTGCAGCATTTTCTAAATATATAAACTCTCCTTCAAACATCGGATACACATTTTTACATTCACTTGCAATCTTATGGATAAGGCTTTCATTTTTGTTTCTTGTAAAGGTATTAACATACTTGAACAATTCAGCTTTATCCAGAATGTCTTTATCTGAAAGTGGCTTTATTTTTGTGTCTATAAAATTATCATCAATATCTAAAACAGACTGTGAGTAATTTACTTTTTTGAAATTGTAAGAAATTGAACTTATTGTTTTATTATCTGCATTGTCTAATGCTTCTAAATAAATAGGTTTTTTATCATTATAAAAATAAGGAAGGCTAAAAGGACATACATAAGTGTTATTTAAGTTTAAACATTTAAAACTAAGATTTTCTATCTTTACATCTAAAGTTTTTAGGTCTTCGGACGATTTAGCAAATACGAAACCTGTTCCACCGTTTATTATGTTTTGAGTGGATGCTAATATAGAAATTGAAGGTGGTGTAAAATCAATTTTAACATCTTTTGTTAATACTTTTGTATTTTTAAGTATGGAACCATCTCTTGCTTCTATCTCTAAAACAGCATTTCCTTCAACCAAGCCAAGACTCTTGGGCTTAATATTTACATTTAAAGATACTTCTTTTTGATTATCCATACTTTGTTCAAAAACTTTAATTTTATGGTTATTTTGTGAAATGTATACCTTTAAATCTCTTATACCCGGCTTATCGTCTACAGCTTTAACTGATATAACAGCATTCTCTCCTAAAGACAAAGTTTTATTCAGTACTGTAATCTCGGGCTTTGAAAAGTTTATCTTTCCTAAGATGAATAAAATAACAAACCCTATTAGAATAAGTAGGATTAAAAATAAGCTTTTTTTCATCTACACTCCTTCATTAATTTGCCTTGTTAAGAAAGATTTTCTTGCCATGTATTTGTTGTAAGCATCTATGTAAGCTTTAATGCTTGCTTCTATTATGTCTGTAGATGTTCCTTTTCCGGAGGCTATGTGCTCAGAATCTTCAAATCTGACGATAACTCTCACTTCACCCATTGCATCTTTACCTGAGCTTAAAGACCTAATAGTATAGTCCATAAGCTTTCCTTTTATGTTTAAAGCTTTTTCCAAAGCATTGATTGCACAGTCTATCGGACCATCCCCGCATGCAGTTGAGACTATTTCTTCGCCTTCTTTTTCTATTTTTACAGTTGCAGTTGGAATAACGTTATCGCCACTAATTACATGGAAGTATTTTAATTTTGCCTCTTGGTCAAACTCTGAAAACTCTTCCAAGATTAAAGCTTCTATATCTTCGTCAAATACTTCTTTTTTCTTGTCTGCAAGTTTTTTAAACTTTTGGAACAATGTGTCTATTTCACTTTCTGATAAGGTTGTATAGCCAAGCTCTTCCAACCTTGCTTTAAATGCATGTCTTCCAGAATGTTTTCCAAGAACAATTTTAGATTTTGGTACACCTACATCCTCAGCTCTCATTATTTCATAAGTTTCTCTATGTGCAAGAATTCCATGCTGATGTATACCTGCCTCATGAGCGAAAGCATTATCCCCAATGATTGCTTTGTTTGGTTGCACAAAACTTCCTGTAATTCTGCATAATAATCTGCTTGTCTTATAAATTTCTTTTGTGTTTATGGTTGTATAAACATCTTTAAAGTAATCATGTCTTACTTTTATAGCCATTACAACTTCTTCAAGTGCAGCATTACCAGCCCTTTCACCAATTCCATTTATAGTTGCGTGAACTTGTCTTGCTCCATTTTTTACAGCAGAGAGGGAGTTTGCAACCGCTAATCCTAAATCGTTATGACAGTGAACGCTGATTACAGCTTTATCTATATTTGGAACGTTATTTTTAATATCTGCTATTAACTTTCCAAACTCTTGTGGAATAGCATAACCAACAGTATCAGGTACGTTTATCGTCTTAGCCCCTGCATCTATAACAGCTTCAAAAACTCTGTACAAAAACTCTCTTTCAGACCTAAAAGCATCTTCTGCAGAAAATTCAACATCATCTGTAAATCTTAAAGCATACTTTATTGCTTTTACAGCTCTTTCTAAAACTTCCTCTGGCTTCATTCTTAACTTATACTGCATATGAATAGGGGATGTTGCTATAAATGTATGAATTCTTCTGTTTTCTGCTGGAGACAGGGCTTCTCCTGCTTTTTCTATGTCTGACTCTAATGCCCTTGCCAAGGAGCAAACTTTTGCATTTTTTACTTCCTGAGCAACTCTTTTAATAGCTTCAAAATCTCCTTCAGATGCAGCAGCAAAACCAGCCTCAATAACATCAACGCCGAGTTTTTCAAGCTGTAAAGCCATCTTTACTTTTTCTTCAACTGTCATTGAAAAACCAGGTGCTTGCTCACCATCTCTTAAAGTTGTATCAAATATAATTAACTTTTCCATTTTGATCCTCCATAAAGTTATTAGAAAACGTTATTAATAAAAGATAAAATATGATAACATAATAAGAAATTCAAGAAAATGTATAAGTAAAACTATTCCAAATATCAAAAAACTTTTTGTGTGTATAAGTCATACCAGTTTGGGAAAGCTGCAGATTTACTTGAATTTATAATATCACAAAAGTATTCCAGAGGTGATTTTTTGTTTAAACATAGTACATCAAAAACTCATCTGCAATAGCCCTATTCATTCTCTCTACATATGCTTATTCTTTTAGATATCTTGGATAGTTAAAATAGTGTTTTACTGCCTTTCTCTTTACTGCCTTGATAAACATAAACTTATATGAATTATTTGAAATACAGACTTAATTCATGTAACTTAAACCTATGTTTATATGGTATAATTATGCTATGGGGATATTAGATATATTCAAGAAAAACAAAGAAGGAATAGAACCTAAATATATAGATAAAATAACTGGTGTTTATAATAAAAACTATATTTCTGAAATAGAAAAAAATTTCCATAAACTTAATTTTGCTGTAATTTTGCTGGATTTGGATAATTTTTCAAATATTCATAAAGGTTATGGAAAAGACATAGCAGATTTATTGCTACAAGATGTAGTTAAAATAATTAAAAATAATATTAGAGAAGAAGATATAATTATTCGAATAGGAGATGATGAATTCTTAATTTTAGTTAAAAAATTTGATGATAATACAAACCCGTTAGGTATTACAGAGAGAATTATAAATAAAATATCTTTAAATAAATTTAATTTAATTAACAACACGGTAAAAATAACCGCATCTGCTGGTATTTACTTATATCCAGAAAAGGAAACCGATTTTTCATTAGCCTTAAAAAAAGCTGATACTGCATTATTGAAAGCAAAACAAAAAAGAAATACTGTTGAGATTTATTCTGATGGTTTGGAATATAGAACCGATAAGAGGCTAACAGATGTAAAGATAGCAATTGAAGAAAAAAGATTAATTTGTTATTATCAGCCTATTTTTGATATGGAAACTATGAAAACTATAAAATTTGAAGCATTAGTAAGAATAATCTCTCCAGAGAGAAAGATTATAGTGCCAAATTTGTTTTTAGCATCAATTAAAAATACTTATGTTTATAAAGAACTTACAAAAAAAATAATTGAGTTTAATCTCTTTATTGTAAGGACAAAGAAAATAAAAGTAAGTATCAACTTATTGCCATCAGATATTTTAGATATTGATATTATAAATTTTCTAACTTCATTAAGCAAAGATTTTACCTCAATGATTACACTTGAAATCTTAGAATCAGAGAGTGTTGACGATTATGGAAAATTAAGAGAAAATTTACAGATATTGAAAAAAGCTGGATACGAGATAGCCTTAGACGATTTTGGCTCAGGATTTTCTAATATTTTACACTTAATAGAACTTCAACTCGATTATTTAAAAATAGATGGTCAGATAATAAGAAAGATAGATAAAGACCCTATATCTTACACTGCTGTAAAAGCAATAAAAAGCTTGACCAAGGAGATAAATATAAAAACCATTGCAGAATTCGTATCTAACAAAGAAATTTATGATAAGTTAAAAGAAATTGGAATAGACTATGGTCAAGGATTCTATTTTAAAGAACCTTTGCATCCTTCTGAAATAAGATAAATTAATTAAATCTTACTCTCAATTTTTCTTACAGTTTCAAATAGCTTGGCAGTATAAAATTTTTTAATCCTTTCAAAAATTTCATTGGCTGTCTGTTTGTCATATATATGGGATGTTAAGTTTCTATCTTCAAGCATATCAAGAAAAATTTCATCATCATCTATTAAACCATTTCTAAATGCTTCTTTTATGCAAGTTCTTGGATTATTACATTCAACACCATAATACTTTAATATAAGCTTTAGAGTTTTCCAGAAAAGCTTAAATGAAAACTCAAATCTCTGGATTGTACCGTCTATCTCTAAATCAGTTTTTGCAGTTTTAACAGCTTCGCTTAATCTATTTAAAGCATTGTTTAAATTTTCTAAAGCTTGAAGAATTTCAACTTTTCTCATATAAAACTTTCCCTGTTTCATAAACTATGTTTTTAAAGTTTTCGCTACATTCATTAAGATAAACAATATCTACTGAATATATCCCGCTTATATCTTCTACAAGCTCTTTTATCTTTCTTTTTAGTCTAAAATCTACATTTTGTTTTAATTCAACTGCTAAATCGATATCTGAGTATGGTTTATTTTCTCCTTTAGCTCTTGAGCCAAAAAGTAATATTTTTTCTGGCTGTAATTTTTCTACTAAAACATAAACTACATCGTTAATTATCTTCTCCACTTTATCCATTTTTAAATATTTCAAACATTGCTTTTATAAATTCATCGTTTTCTTCCTTTTTGCCAATAGAAACTCTTAAGCAGTTTTCAAGCTTTGGAAGATGAGACATGTTTCTTACAAGGACGCCTTTTTCTATTAGCTGTTTGTGAAGCAGGTCTCCGTTTGGAACTTTCATCAAGAAAAAGTTTGCATCTGATGGATAGACTTTTATATGTTTTATCTTAGAAATTTCTGACATCACTCTTGTTCTTTCTTCTCTTACAGCTTTTATTTGCTGATTTAATTCATCTAATCCTTCTGTTAGTACAATTTCTCCTATTACCTGTGTTGGGTAGGTAATGTTAAATGGCAGTCTTGCTTTGTTTATCTCTTGAGCTACTTCTTTTTTTGCTATTAGATAGCCAAGTCTTATACTTGCAAGTCCTACCTTTGACATTGTTCTTAATACAACTACGTTATCATACTGCAGAGCTTCTTTTATAAAGCTTTCTTTATCTGAAAAGTGGATGTATGCTTCGTCTATTACTGTAAAAACTCCTTTATCTATCACGTATTTTATTAAACTTTTGTTAAAGCTGTTTCCTGTTGGGTTGTTTGGGGATGCAAAGAAGAAAGCATCAGGATTTTTTGATAATGCTTTATCTATCTCTTCTTTTGTAAGCTGAAAATTTTCATCAAGCTCAAACTCTACCTTTGGTCTTCCAATTACGTCAGAAGAAACTTGATACATAGGAAAGGTTGGTATTGGATAGGCAACTGGATTTTTTAAATCTCCAATAACTGTGATTAAAAGATGTATCAACTCATCTGAACCATTTCCAAGAACAAGGTTTTCTGGCGCTATATTTAGATTTTCTTCTGAATTTACAAAATTGGCTATTGCTTCTTTAAGTCTTGTAGCATGTGGGTCTGGATATCTTTGAAAGTTTATTTTTTTAATTTCTTGAGATATTCTTTCTTTTAATTTATCTGATAGGTCAAATGGGCTTTCATTTGAAGATAGTTTTACTTTACAAGGTGTTGTTTCTGTTTTATAGGCTTTTAGATTTTTTAGTCTTTCTAAGTATCTCATTTACGCTCCTACCGTTTCTTTTTTTGCTTTTGCTCTTAAAATTTTTTCAACTTCTAAAATCAAAGGTGCAGCAACGTAAATTGATGAGTAAGTACCAAAAACAATACCTATAAGCAGTGCTAATGCGAAGTTTTGAAGAGATTCTCCACCAAAAAAGTATATCGCAATTACAGAAAATAATGCTGTTCCTGATGTGATTATCGTTCTTGCTAAGTTTTCGTTAATACTTCTGTTAATGATGCTTTCCATATTTTTTCTTCCACGGGCTTTTATGTTTTCTCTGATTCTATCAAAAACGATGATTGTATCGTTTAAAGAGTACCCAAGAACTGTTAAGATTGCCGCAATTACTGTAAGGTCTATCTCTTTTCCAAGAAGTGAGAATATACCAAGTGTGATGATTGCATCATGGAACAGGGGAATTACAGCTGCAATTGCAAATAAAGGCTCATATCTATAACCTACAAAAAGTAAAATCCCAAGCATTACAAAAACCATAGAGTACACGCTGGCTTTTGCCATCTCACTTCCAACCAAAGCATCTATAAACTCTACCTTTCTTATCTCATACTGACCTTGGTATTTGCTATCTAATGCTTTTTTCACTTTTTCAAGAACAACGCTTGAACTTCCCTTTTTAGCCGGTACTCTAATTTCGACTTCATCTTTGTTAGTTCCTACTTCTTGAATTAAAGAGTCTGCTAAATCTACATCTTTAAGTAGATTTCTAATATCAGAAACTCTTATCTGCTGGTTAAATTTAACTTGAATCGACGTTCCACCTGTAAAATCAAGCCCAAGATTAAACCCTTTCGTAAAGAATAAAACAAAGCTTAAAATTAACAAGCTTAAAGATATCCCATAGCCTATTTTTCTAATCTTTAAAAAGTCTATATTTGGTGGTTCTACCATAAAATTTCTCATTTTCTATCTCCTAAACAGCGTATTTAAAGTATTTTTTGCCGCCGAGGACTAAATCAAGCAGCATTTTTGTTAAAAATACAGCAGTAAATAAGTTTATGAATGTACCAATAGATAGTGTTGCTGCAAAGCCTTTAAGTGGTGCATTTCCAAACTCAAGTAAAGCAAGTGCTGCAATTATTACTGTTATGTGTGAGTCAAAAACTGCATTAAAACCTCTTTTAAATCCTTCTTCTATGGCAACTCTTAGTGTTTTACCATTTTTAAGCTCTTCTTTTATTCTTTCAAAGATAACAACGTTTCCATCAACACCCATACCTATGTTTAATATGATACCTGCAATACCCGGAAGTGTTAAAGTAATGTCAAATAAAAGCATTGTCACCCAAAGCAGCATTAAGTTGAAAAGAAGTGCAACTACTGCAATAAATCCTGATACTACATATCTGAATATCATAAAAAGTCCAACGAGAACAAAAGATACAATTCCTGCTGTTAGAGTTTTATCGATAGATTCTTTTCCAAGGGTTGGACCGATTACTGTTTCTTCTATTATTTCTACCGGTGCGGGTAATGCTCCGGCTCTTAAAACTACCGCTAAATCATTAGCCTCTTCTGTTGTAAATCTTCCCGTTATCTGTCCTGATGATGTTATTCTTGACCTAATCACAGGTGCAGACATAACCTTTCCATCAAGAACTATTGCAAGCCTTTTACCAATCATTTTACTTGTAGCTTCACCAAATATTTCTGCTCCTTCTGATGTAAGCTCAAAATTAACCGCCGGATTTCCTGCTTGGTCTGTTGAAACCCTTGCATCTTTAAGCATAGCTCCCGTTATAACAGGAGTTTTTTTAACTAAAAACCATTCTTTTACAGGCTGACCGTTTACTACTTCTTCTTGACCTTCCAAGATTTCAAGGTCATCAGGCAAGCCATTTGGATAATCTTTTAATAACTCTTCTTTACTTAAAGCAGAATTTACAACTTCTTTTAGTTCAAGTTGTGCAGTTTTTCCAATGATAGATTTGGCTCTGTTTAAGTCTATAACACCCGGTATTTCAACCAATACCCTATCTTTGCCTTTTTGAGTGATGTTTGCAGAAAGCGTTCCAAATTGGTCAATTCTGTTTCTTAAAGTCTCTACTGCTTGTTTCATAGTTTGAGTTTTTATTCTGTTTAACTCCCAATCTGTAAATCTAACTAATAGATTGCCGTCTTTATCTTCAACAACTACCTGCGGAAACTCCTTTTTAAGAACCTCTTTTGCTTTGTCTATCTTTGTTGGGTCTAAAAGAACCAACGTTAGAGATTGATTTTCTATTTTGTAATTTAAAAGCTCTATGCCATTTTCTTTAAATTTCTTTTCTATGTCCTTTCCAAGATGTGCGTATTGGTCGTTGATTACTTTATCAATGTCAACTTTTAATGTGATACTTACACCACCTTGGATATCCAAGCCAAGCTTTGGCTGTTTTGTCATCATTAGATAAATAGACCCAACAAGCAAAAGAAAAACAATTATTAACTTTATTTTTACATCAACTTTCAACGCATACCCCTTTAAATTGAAATAAATTTAATTTTTTATTTTATCACATAAGACAATTTGAATAAGTGAGAAGGGAATATGTTCCAAATTTTTTAAGTTTACATTTTTTGTTATCCTGAAGCCGAAGGCTGAAGGATCACTTCCTTTAAAAAGAGAGAAAATTAGATTCTTCGCTTCGCTCAGAATGACAGAATAGAGACATGAAGGCAAAGATTCTTCGCACAGCTACAAAATGACAGGCAAGATGATACCTTTATTAAAAACTTTTTTAGAACACCTTCTATTATTGGAACACCCTCTATTAGAGGATTGATTTTAAATTAAAATTCAGATATAATGGTCTTAAAATCTTTAATTAGGAGATAAAAAAATGCTAATAAAAGAGAATGAAATTCCAAGAGTTGCATTAAATGATATGAACGAAGTTCATGATGTAGAAATTGAAATAGTAAATAAGCTTTATGATGCAATTGTTAAAAATGAAGATGCAGCTGAAATTTTAAAATACTTTGATGAGTTTTTAAATGATGTTATCAATCATTTTACATTTGAGCAAGGATTAATGGAAAAATACAACTTTTTTGCATATCCAATGCACAGAGCAGAACATGACAGAGTTTTGTATGAGTTAAAATCCTTAGAAAAGATACTTAAAGAGAAAGGAGATATAAAAACAGTAAAAGATTATCTTGAAAATGTTTTTAAACCATGGATTATAAATCATGTCCAAACAATGGACACTGTAACTGCAATGTATTTATCAAATTTTGTTTAAGATGTAAGCAATTTCTACAAATTTAAGATGTAATGTACGACGAGGAAGAGCAATAAATTTTATTAACATCTTGCATCTCACTATCTCGCTCTCTAACTTTCTTATTTTTCAAATAAATTCTTCGTACTTCATTAAAAAAATCGGCATTTTCTTTATAATCTAAATAACTCCATAGCAGTGGCTGAAAACTTCCATGATGGTAAAGTAGCTGTATTTCAGCATAAACGCCGTTTGATAAATATATTCTTGAACCCTTGTCTTTATGGCTAAGTGCTACAACTTGATATTCATCAACGTAAACCGGGTCTATGTTAACTGTCCTTCTGCCGTCTACACGTAAACTATCTTCTAACTCCATAGAGTACTTTTTTATTTTTACACTGTCTTCTTTGTCTATTATTTCATCAAAAAGAATAAATTTCTTTATCAAACCTTCTCCCATCTCTTTTTCATAATAATGAGAGTATTCTAAGCCAAATTCTTTTGATTGAAGAATGATACTTCCAAAATTTTTTTGTAATTCATCTATGGCTTTTGTTAAGTAATTTTGCTTATTTTTATTCCACATTAAAGCAAAAACGATTAAAGCTTTATTTTTCAATGTTTCTTTTCACCTTTTGCCATTCTGATTGCATGTTTTAACAATGGTGCAATCATTCTTAAATTATCTTTTACTCCGCCGGTGCTACCCGGTAAATTGATTATTAAGGTATGGTCTCCTGCTATACCACAAACAGCTCTTGACAAAAGAGATTTTGGAGTAAATTTAATTCCGACGATTCTCATAGCTTCAGAAAAGCCTATCATCTCCTTTTCTATCACTTCTTTTGTTGCTTCCGGAGCATTGTCTCTTTTACTAAATCCTGTTCCGCCTGTTGTAAAGATAATATCTACTTTATCTATTAAAGATTTGAGTTTTTCTACTAATTTTTCCTTATCATCAGGAAGGATTGTATAATCCAAAACCTTGCCACCAAATTCATTTTCGATAATATCTATTGCTGTTTTTCCGCTTTTGTCTTGAGCCTTACCTTTATAACATGAATCACTTAAAGTGATTACCGCACAATTTAAGCCAGAAAGGTCTTCTTCATAGTCAGATTTTCCGCCTTTTTTAGATAAAAGTTTAATATCTGAGATAATCATATTTTTATCAAAAGCTTTACACATATCATACACATTTAAAAGTGCAGCAGAAACTGCCGTTAAGGCTTCCATTTCTACGCCGGTTCTGCCTATGCATCTAACAAAAGATTTTGCATATACTCCATCTTCATGAAGCTCAACTTCTACAAATGCTTGGTCTATCATGATTGGATGGCAAAAAGGTAATATCTCAGGTGTTTTTTTTGCCCCCATCATTCCAGCCATCATGGAAGCTGTGAGTACATCTCCCTTTGGAATTTGTTTATTCCTTATAAGCTCTACTGTTTCCTTAGACAAGTATATTTTCCCTTCAGCTATTGCCTCTCTAATAGTTTCAAACTTTATAGAAACATCTACCATTTTCATGATTTCTCTCTCCTAAGTTATTAGTTTAAACGTTCCATCTTCCATATCGTAGTTATAAATGTCTCCAGTATCTATAACATAATACCAGCCATATATGTTTAATTTTCCATCTTCAAATCGTTCTTTTACAAATGGATATGTCAAAAGATTTTTAATCTGATTTACTATGTTTATCTGTTCAACCGCCATCTCTAATTTAAGTTCATTATTTTCTATACAAATTTTCTTCGCATAATCGACCGATGGTTCTATCAATTCAATCCATTTTTTAACATGAGGAATGTTTTCTAAATTTTCTTTATGTAATGCACTATAACATCCGCCACAGTTTGAGTGCCCGCAGACTACTATATTTTCAACATTTAAGACTAAAACTGCGTACTCTATGGCAGAGGTGGTTGCAACGTATTCTTGTGTATCTCTATACGGTGGTACTATATTAGCTATATTTCTAACTGTAAAAAGCTCGCCGGGCATAGTTTTTATTATTAAATCTGGAATTATTCTAGAATCTGAACATCCAATAAATAAGGTATGTGGATTTTGTTTATCCTTAAGTTTTTCAAATATATCTTTGTATTTTTCAAAATCTTGATTTTTAAACTTGTATATACCTTCAAATAATTTTTTCCCCATATAAAATTCCTCAAACTACCGCATAAATTTCTTTTAAGTTTCTTCCTTCTTCCGCCCAATCAAGTCCATATCCAACCACAAATTTATCCGGAATTTCAAACCCGTAAAAATTAGCATTATAATCCACTTCTCTTCTTTCTCTTTTATCTAAAAGCACACATGTTTTTAATTTTTTTGGCTCTCTTAAAGATAATGCTTCAACTAAAGCTTTTAAAGTTCTTCCTGTATCTATAATGTCGTCTACAATCAATACGTTTTTATCTTTAATGTCAACAGACATATCTTTTATAAAGATAACCTCTCCAAAACTTTCCATCTCTGTTTTATAGGAAGATACCTGCATAAAATCAATAAAAATTTTTCCTTCCAAATTTCTTACCAAATCAGCAAAAAACATAAATGAACCTTTTAAAATGCCTATAACATAAAGCTCTTCGCCATTGAATTCTCTACTTACAGCTTTTGCAAGTTCTTTGACTTTTTCTTGAATTTTATCTTCCGGTATTAAAAGTTCTAATTTTCTTCCTCTTATCTCCATTTATAGCTCCTTTTTCATCAAAATTGCATCGTCTAAGCTTGAATAATACTTTTCTCTATAACCATATTCATAAAAACCAAGCTTTTTGTATAGATTGATTGCTCTTGAATTTTTTAAAGAAACTTCTAAGTAGCAAACCTTTACGTTATTCTCTTTTAGCTTATTCAAAAGATACTCTAACAAAATTTTACCATATCCTAAACCTTGAAACTCTTTTTTGACAGCTATTAGAAAAAGCTCTGCTTCATCTAAAATATAAAAGTAGCTTAAAAATCCTATGATTTGACCATTTATTTCTAAAACTGTTGGATTGTTGTTTTCGCTAAAAAAAGAATCATCAAAATCTCTTTCAAAGATATCTTTTAAGAAACTTTTTATTATTTCTTTCTCGTTTGGGTTTAATGGTCTAAAAGTCATAAGATGCTATTTTTTCTGGTTTTTCCTGCCAAGATAATTTTCTGCTTAAAACTACTCTAACTTTGTCAAAATCTGCTACTGAGTTAAATTCTAAAACTTTTTCTTTACCATTTACGAACGGATCATTTGGAAGAACTGTTATGCTGTCAGAATAAACTTCTTTTCCGTCTTTAAAAAAGGTCACATCAGCGTAGTATTTAGGCTTTCCGTTATCTGCTGTTGGTACATTATGGGGAACTTTTTTATTTAAGATTGTGAGTTTTAGTGTCTTATCTGTTTTTTCTGCCTTTACTTCAAAAAATTCTTGTTTTGATTTTGGAACTATAAATCCGTGATGATGAACTTCCTTTGGTAGGTGCATGTATGTAAATGGAAATTTTTGAATCAAGCTTCCTTTTTCGGCAGGCATATGACACTGTTGACAGTTTTTATCTGTGCTGACCATTTTCCATTGTTTGTATGTTTCTTGATGGCATCCTGAGCATACTTCTGCTTTTGTATATATTAAATCTTGTGTTGACGGATGGGGTGGAGAAAATACATCGTAAGGTCCATGCATACTTTTTGTAGAATCTTTAAAGTGACAGGCTACACAGTTAACTCCATCTTCTCTGTGTGCATCTCTAAGCTTTGGTTTTTCATTAATGGTTATCTCATAAGGTGCATGACATGAAAGACATTTTTCTTTTGAGTAATTTTCACTTCCTCTTTTAAATTCTGGACTTATCCAAGACATTGCATGCCTTGATTCTTTAAACTGATTGTATATATTCTCATGACATTCTGCGCATCTTTTTGAAGTTGGTCTTTCAAGTAAATCTTTCTCCTGAAAAAGCTCTAAACCTTTTTCACAGGAGGTTAAAAATAGATACATCAGCAAAAATGCCAGATAGCTTAAATATCGCATTTTAAGTCTTCCAATCCTTCTATCATATGTCCGAGTTTATCTTTTTTAGCTTTTATATACTTTTCATTATGTGGATTTGTTTGTGTAACAATAGGTACCCTTTCAACGATTTCAAGTCCAAAGCCTTCTAAAGCTACTATCTTTCTTGGATTATTTGTCATAAGTCTCATTTTTTTAACTCCAAGGTCTAATAGAATTTGTGCACCTGTTCCAAAATCTCTTAAATCTGCATTAAATCCAAGTTTATGATTTGCTTCAACTGTATCATAACCTTCATCTTGAAGCCTGTATGCTTTTAATTTATTAATAATTCCAATTCCTCTTCCTTCATGTCCTCTCATGTATACTAAAACACCTTTACCTTCTTCAGCTATCTTTTTAAGTGCTAAGTGTAATTGATTTTGACAATCACATCTTAAAGAACCAAATATATCACCTGTCAAACATTCTGAATGAACTCTTACAAGAACAGACTCATCTTCTCTTATTTCTCCCATCACAAGTGCTACATGCTCAGTATTATCAACTAAACTTTTGTAACCATATATCTTAAATACACCATACTTTGTAGGTAAGAATGCCTCTGCTTCTCTTGAAACAAGCTTTTCTTTTTTCAGTCTGTATTTAACTAAGTCTGCAATTGTAATGATTTTAAGATTGTGTTTTTTTGCAAACTCCATCAAATCAGGAAGTCTTGCCATTGTACCATCTTCTTTCATAATTTCACATATAACGCCAGCAGGATATAAACCTGCAAGTCTTGCAAGGTCAACAGAAGCTTCTGTGTGTCCCGTTCTTTCTAATACCCCACCTTTTTTAGCCATTAACGGGAATACGTGTCCCGGTCTTACAAAATCCTGTGGTTTAGCTTCCGGGCTAACTGCTAATTTTACCGTAGTTGCTCTTTCATAAGCAGATATACCTGTTGTTATTCCATATTTTGGATGTGCATCAATAGATACACAAAAAGCAGTTCCCTTTGGGTCTGTGTTGTTGGTTGTCATTAGTTGGATATCAAGCTCTTTGAGTCTTTCTGGCAGCATAGATAAGCAGATTAATCCTCTACCTTCTTTTGCCATAAAATTTATGATTTCTGGCGTTACTTTTTCTGCTGCACAAACAAGGTCTCCTTCATTTTCCCTGTCTGGGTCATCTACAACAATAACCATTTTTCCGTTTAAAATATCTTCTATGGCTTCATCTATCGTGTTAAATTTAAAATCCGTCATTGATTTCCTCCAACAATCTTTTCTTTAATCATTTTAATAAAATTTTCTACTTTTTCAATAAAGGATTCTTCTTTTTTAGGTGGCTGAACTCCAACTAATTTTTTAATTTCCTCTTCTGCTTTTTTCTCTGCTTCTTTGTCTTTATCCTTTGGTTTTTCTTCATTTACATTAGAAGTTTCAGATTGGTTTTTGTCTTCTTCTTTTAATGATTTAAGCTTGTCTATAGAAGTTTTGTATGTAATTGAAGGATTTTCTTCATTTGATTTATTATTACTTTCTTCAAAAACAACCGAATGATATTTTTCTTGCCATTTTCTAACGTTTTGAGAGACATAATAGCCTATCGCTATCAAAATTAATATGATTAACCATTTTTTCATTTATTGGTTCCTTTTAAACTGTTTTGTTAAATTTACTCTATATGATATAAAAAATTCTATACAAGTCGGGTGAAAAATTCAATAACAGTAGGATATTATCCGCTCGGCTTTAGAATAACAATACTTTACTTCTAACTTCTCACCTTTTCACTTTCTTTGTCATCGTATATTAAATATACCAAAAATTTTTAAACTATAAGAGAATAAGATTTTATAATAATTATAGGCATGGGAGAAAAAAGGAAGGGCAGATCAAGTTCTTGTCATTGGTCTTTTAAGACCGATCAGGATATTTTAGACGAGACTTGTCAATAATTTTGTGTCTGGATCGAAAACTTTTTATTAAACAATTGTAGAATTTCATAAGAAGCTCCTTTAAAAGCAGGTATAGGCTTTTTCCATTTTCTATTCTTTAAATTATCTCTTTGTATAAGCAGATTTATCTCAAGAATATCCACAAATTGAAAATATCCTAAATTTATTCTTACCTTCTCTATTATACTATTAACACTTTCCACTGTATTTGTTGTGTATATGTGCTTTCTTAGACTTTCTGGATATTTTAAAAAACATATTTCTAACATTCTTTTGTAAATGAACTAAACATAGCCGATGGTTTGCATTATGTTAAGCTTGAAAGAACCAGTATTTAGGTTTCTTTCGTAGTATCCATTTGCTTTGTTATCTTCATCATTTTCAAGGAAGAAATTTCTTTCTTGGTTCATGACCAGTTCTACAACAGATTCTAAAAGCTTTCTTATACCTATCTTTTCTTGAGTTGTTATACCGTTTGGGAAAAGTTCTTTTACTAATTCTTCAGTTGATCTGTCTAATATTTTTTCAAAGTATTCTTTCTTATCCATTACTACTCCTCCTTATAATTTTATTTAGACACAACATTATTTTAAATTTTAACTCCCATAAAGAAGATGGGAAATCCATATGCAAGAAAGATATTATACATGGCAGCATTATCAGCAATAAGGTTTAACAAATACTGTAGAGAATTATACGAAAGATTAGTAAGTAAAGGTAAGGCTAAAAAGTTAGCATTAGTAGCTGTAGCACATAAGTTATTAAGGCAGGCATATGGTGTATTAAAGAATAAATGACCATTTGATGAAAATTTTTGCACTTGACATTTAACATAGAACATCCTGAGGACGTAAGTCCGAAGGATCTCCTTTTTGATTTTTTGACTTGAAAAGAAAAATACGAGATTCTTCACACGGCTTCAGAATAACACTATTGGTTTTTGGAACAGTCTCCTAATTTCTTCACAATCTCCAATACAAAAATCCGTTTTTGATGGCTTTTTCTTTATCGTATATGCCTTTTATGTCTATAAGTACAGGATTAGAATTCATCAAGTTTTTGTAAAAGCTAAGGTCTTTTTCTTGCATAAAAACATTGTGTCTGACTGCAACTATTACAGCGTCGTAGGGTTTTTGAGAGTTAATATCTTCAAGTAAATCTATTCCATACTCATGCTTTACTTCCTCTGGGTAGGCGTATGGGTCATAAACATAAACGTTGATTCCAAAGTCTTTTAGTTCATTGACTACATCTATAACTTTTGTATTTCTTATATCAGAGATGTTTTCTTTAAACGTAAGACCAAGAATAAGGACTTTACTTCCTTTTATCTGTTTTCCTGCTTTGATTAGTTTTTTTACTGTGTTTTCTGCAACGTATTTTCCCATGTAGTCATTAATTCTTCTTCCTGCAAGTATAACTTCCGGATGGTAGCCAATTGCTTGTGCTTTGAAGGTTAGATAGTATGGGTCTACTCCAATACAATGACCACCTACAAGTCCTGGCTCAAATTTTAAAAAGTTCCACTTTGTCCCTGCTGCTTCTAAAACTTCTTTTGTATCAATCCCTATTTTGTTAAAGATTATAGAAAGCTCGTTCATTAATGCAATGTTTAAATCTCTTTGAGTGTTTTCTATAACTTTTGCAGCTTCTGCTGTTTTTATATTAGGTGCTCTGTGAATTCCTGCTGTTATGACACTTCCATAAAGTTGTGCTAAAAATTCGGTAATTTTTGGTGTATCCCCCGCAACTACTTTTATGATTTTATCTATCGTGTGATTTTTATCCCCCGGATTAACCCTTTCTGGCGAGTATCCAACGTTAAAATCTTCTTTCCATTTCAAACCACTTTCCTGCTGTAAAATAGGAACGCATTCTTCTTCTGTTAAGCCTGGATAAACAGTAGATTCATATACTACTATAGAGCCTTTTTTCAAATACTTTCCTACTGTTTTAGTTGCTGATATGATTGGTCTTAAATCTGGTATATTGTGCTTGTCAACAGGCGTTGGAACTGTGATGATAATAACTCTTGCTTCTTTTAGCTTTTCAGGATTGTCAGTAAATTCTATCTGACAGTTTAAAAGTTTTTCTTTTTCAACTTCTTTTGTCCTGTCAAAACCTTGTTTTAACTCTTTTATTCTTGCTGGATTAATATCAAAGCCGATAACATTAAACTTTGTATCAAATAAAACAGCCAAAGGAAGTCCTACGTATCCTAATCCAACAATTGCTATTTTTTCTTTACCGTTTTTTAAAAAATCCTCTACTCTCATGATTTAGCTCCTTTTATCTTAGCTTTTCCAAGTACTGCTATGAAACTTGAAATGTCTTTTGGAATGCCAAAACGTGGAATTTTATGTAAATTTGTTTTTGACTTTATCACATCCTTTTCTGTTGTAAATGCAGTTTCAAAAAATAATCCGACTAACTCTACAAGTAAATCGTCATAATGTCCAAATGGATAGGCAAAATGTCTAATTTTTTGATTTATCATGCTTTCAAGCATAGATTTAGACTCTTGTAATTCTTTTATCACTCTTTCTTTTCTCTCTTGCATTGGCTCTTTATCTACAATTTTATCAAACTTTTTTAACAATTCTTTTTTTAATCTAATTTTCCAATCTTTTTGTTTAAAATAACTTTCATCTAAACTTTTTACATAATCTTTTACTTCTTTTTTTATATAAGACCTTTCAACTGCAAGGTTGTTTTGAGATTTTAGGATAGGGAAGCCAATTTTTGGTTCTTCTCCATAGGCATAATAAAAACTCCAATGTCCATTTTTACCATCATAAAAATCAATTATTTCTTCATCATAAAAAACCCTTGAATGAAGGTATGCATGACCGCCAACATCAAACACATCTTTCATCTTGTTTAGTTCTGCCACTGTTAAAAAATCCCAATCTTTTGTGTCTTTGACGCCGTGTTTTAAATACTCTAAATTAGCTTGTGCCATCGTTTTTGGCTGGTGTAATTCTTTAAATGACACTTTTCCTTGCCAATAATCAAAAAGGGTTGGTCGTACAAAATCTTTCTGGAGAATTCTTGATGCTATAGGAAATATTGTTGCTTTAAGATTGTATTTTTTTAAAATTGGATAAGCGTATACAAAGTTATCTACATAGCCGTCATCAAAGGTTATTGCAACAGTGGGCTTGTTTGGTCTCTTATCTTCTTTTATATATTGCTCAACTTCATCAAGACTTACAACGTTATAAAAGCTTTTTAAAATTTTCATCTCCAAATCAAAGGTTTTATAAAAAACATCAAATCCAAATCTTGGCAGGATTTTATGATAGTAAATCACAAATACTTCAGCCATTTAAAAGTTCCTTAAAAAGATCTATATATCCTTTGACGGTGTTTTGGATAGAATACTTAGATGCTGTTTTGATTGCATTTTCTGAGATGGTTTTATATTCTTCCTCTGATAGATTTAATGCTTTTATCATCTTTTCTTTTAAAGTCTCAAAATCTCCAACCGGTACAGAAAAGCCGTTGTATCCATCTATCAGATACTCTCCAATTCCGCCTGCAAGGGTCGAAATAACAACTTTTCCAACAGCCATAGCTTGGAGTAATGCTCCTGCTATTCCTTCTAAGTTTGAAGATAAAACAAAATAATCTGCCATGTTTAAAAGCTCTGGAACATCTTTCCTATATCCAAGCCCGATAACTTTATCTTCCACTGAAAACCTTTTTGTATACTCTAAAGCGTACTTATCGGTATCAAGCCCAACAAGAATCAGCTTTACATCATCTCTTTTTATTTTAGAAAAAGCTTCTATCAGTTTATCTTGTGCTTTTACTTGAACTTGCCAATTTGCAACGTTTATAAAAACTTTATAATTTTCTGATATGTTCAACTCTCTTCTCTTTAAAGCTCTTACTTCTGGATTAGGCTTAAATCTTTCAAGGTCTACACCGCTTTTTATCACTAAAAGCCTTTCCGGAAAGAAGTTTTTCTCTTTAAGTAAATCTGCTACTTGCTGGGACACTACAACTATTTTGTCTGCTTTTGAGTATTTTAACCATTTTGATAAAAACGACGGAACCCTTCCAGACCTTCTTACCGCAACGATTTTTGGCTTGTTTTTAAAAAACAAAGAAGAAATGCTTACATAATCCATTGCTTTTGGAGAGTTTGCAACTACTATATCAAAATTATTTTGATTGACTATCTCTATCAGTCTTTTGTAATTAGACCATCTATAACGTGCATTTGGTTTGTTTTCTTCAAAAAAATGAATTGGAACATTGTAAGGTTTTAGTTTTTCAATCATTTCATAATATTCAAAATTTAAAGCAATATGAACATCTATTTCTTGCTTTTTCAACTCTCTGGTTGTTAGATAGACCTGCTCCTTTGTACCGCCCCAGCCTGTACCATCAACAACTTGCAAAACTTTCATCAGTAGTTTAAAACATCCTGTCTGTATTTTTCTATTCTTTCTTTTATCTGTATCCAGTTGTCGCTTCCAAACTTTTCAAGAATTTCTCTTGCAAGAACAAAAGCAAGCATGCTTTCTGCCACTACTGCAGCCGCCGGAACAGCTGTAATATCTGACCTTTCTTTTGCTGCATCAAAAGGTTCTTTTGTTATTACATTTACAGATTGTAAAGACTTATGCCTCATCAATGTTGGAATTGGCTTCATTGCAGCTCTTACGATTATTGGTTCTCCGTTAGTCATTCCGCCTTCCAGTCCACCTGCTCTATTTGTTTTTCTATAAAATCCTCTCTCTTTGCTGTAAAAAATCTCATCATGCGCCTGTGAACCGGGCAGGTATGCTAAATTAAAACCTTCTCCAATTTCAACACCTTTTATTGCCTGAATACTCATTATAGCCTGTGCTATTTTACCATCAAGTCTTGTATCCCATTGACTATAACTTCCAAGTCCAACAGGAACGTTTAGTGCATAAACTTCAAAAATACCGCCAAGACTTTCCCCATCCTCTTTTGCTTTATCTATGTATTCTTTAAACTCTTCATCTTTGCCTAAGATTGGAAGTCTAAGCTCAGAATTTTCAGCATTATTAAATCTATCTTCGTAAGATATACTTTCAATTTCTGATTTATCTATCTTTTTCTCCCCGATGGACAAAACATAGCTTCCTATTTTTATTCCGATATCCTCAAGAAGAATTTTACATAAAGCACCAACTGCCACTCTTGTTGTTGTCTCCCTTGCCGATGCTCTCTCTAATATATTTCTTAAATCATAAAAACCATATTTTATGCCACCTGTAAGGTCTGCATGACCCGGTCTTGGCTCTAATATCTGTCTTTTGTTTGTTGAGTCTCCTTCTATAGCCATAATATCAGTCCAATTTTCCCAGTCTTTGTTTCTAACCACCAAAGTTATCGGAGATCCAAGAGTAATACCAAATCTAACACCAGAAAGAATTTCAACAGTATCCTTCTCTATCTTCATTCTTCCGCCGCGACCGTATCCTTTCTGCCTTCTTGCAAGTTCTTTATTTATTCTATCTGTTGTGATTTTTACGTTTGATGGATACCCTTCAATAATAGCCGTTAAGGCAGGACCATGAGACTCTCCAGCATTCAAAAATCTGAGCATAAACTATCTCCAAATGTTAATTTTTAAAAGAATATTATAACTTAAATCGCTTTGTGCAACGCGCGATGTATAAAATACTTATTTATCCTTCTTTATTATACCTTGGGTGAGAAATTAGTGTTTTTTATGGAATTTAAAAGAGGAGATCCTTCGGACTAAGGTCCTCAGGATGTTCTATGTTAAATGTCAAGTACAAAAATTTTCATCAAATGGTCTTCTGCTTTTTAATACACCATATGCTTGCCTTAATAACTTATGTGCTACAGCCACTAATGCTAACTTTTTAGCCTTACCTTTACTTACTAATCTTTCGTATAATTCTCTGCAGTATTTGTTAAACCTTATTGCTGATAATGCTGCCATGTATAATATTTTCCTTGCATATGGATTTCCCATCTTCTTTATCCAGCCACTTTTCTTTACACATGCTGCACTTTCATATGGGCTTGGACTGATTCCTATAAAACTCGATATATCTTTTACACTCTTAAATCTTTCAAAATTTCCATATACTGATATTATCATTCCTATAGTCCTATCACTTATACCAGGTATGCTTTTTAAAAGTTTGTATTCCTCTTGATAATTCTTCTTAGACAATTCTTTTATCTCTTTCTCAAGTTCTTTTATGTTTTTTTCTATTTTTCTAATTAGCTCATCGTAATATTCTAAATTCTCTTTCAATTTTTTCATTGGTACATGACTTAATGATTCTCTTTTGTTTCTTAGCATTGTAAGCTGCTGTTGTAAGTCTTCCAATATCTTTAGTTTTACTTCTATTTCTTTTTCTACATCTGATTTTGGTTTATAAAGCTCTCCATCGAAAAACGTTCTTCCATACTCTGCTATAAAGAATGAATCAGCTTTATCTGTTTTAACTCTTGTCATTTTAGCTTCCATAAATTTCTTTATTGAAAATGGATTTACTACTGCTACTTTATAACCATTTTCATACAGATAATTAGCAAGCTTTAAATGGTAAACTCCTGTATGCTCCATTATGATAAGCATATCTGACTTTTTAAACTTCTTAAGGTAAGGCTTTATTTTCATTTCAAACTCAACCGGGTCAGATTTAACTTCAAAATTTTCTTTTTGTTATCATACAAAACTGTAGCAGTAAATGAGTTTTTAGATACATCAACTCCTATGACTATTTTGTAGCCATTCATAAGAATACCTCTTTTCATAAAATACTTGACATGAAAGAAACTTCCTGATAACCTATCATCGTAGTTAAATACAGGCTTAAAAGCCTAATGTTCTGATTCAGGTTGTAGGAAGTAGAGGAAGGACAGTCTAAAACATTCTACAGCGGTCTTAAAAGACCAATGACAGTCACTTGATCTGTCCTTCCTTTTTTCTCTCATGTCTATAATTATTATAAAACTTATTCTCTTATAGTTTAAAAAATTTTTAGTATATTTAATATACGATGACAGCATTAGGTGGCTTTGTCATCCTGAGAACTTTAGTCTAAAAGATCTCCTCTTTTAAAAAATGAGAAAATAAGAAGTGAGAAGTAATAGGTAAGAAAGGGAGGAGATTCTTCGCAGGATACAAAATTAAAATAAAAAATTTAATTAATTTTTAGACTTAGTTAAAATTTGAAAGCACTTTCTATTACTTTCCATTTTTCACTTTCTCACTTCTATTTAATTGATTGAACTTCTCTAATCTTTCTTGCAAGTTCTCTGATTGCATCTATTTCACTGTATCCTTTTTCTACAAGCTCTCTAACGAATTGCGCTTTTGCCAAAGTGTTTAATTTTTCTACTATATCACCGGATACCTTACATTCTTGAGGAGAAGGTTCACCATTTTTTAGAGTCTCATTTATACACATTTCAATTTCTTCTGGTGTAAACTTTTTCGCAATTTCTTTTATCTCATTCAAATTCATTTTTTATTTCCTCATCAATAAATTTTGTATAATATTACATTAATAAAATACAGGTAATTTTCTATGAAAAAAAAGCATAATTACAAAGGTTTAATGAATTGGAAGCGGTTGTTGCTATAACCATAGTTTACTATTTAATCTCTTTTCTTACAAATACAATTAAGCGAAAAGATATTTTTATTATATTAGCTATTTTAATATATATTATAGATTATTTACTCAAATATAAAGGAATAAATTTTGATATTTTATCTTTATTCTTTTTATCTTTAATACTTCATGCAAAATTTAAAAAAGAGAATATTAAAATACTATCCATTGTCACAGCTTACTATATTAGTTTAACACTGATTATTAATTTTTTCCAGGATTTCAAATTTATAAAAGCTTTTTATTTTTTAGGATTGGTAATTTTAAATCAAAAATCTGAAATCATTGAAAAAATTTGGTTGAGTGCTATCTCTGTATCTTTTATTTTAAGTTTAATAAATTCAAATTTTGTTAGCTATGGTATTGCATTAATTTTATTATTTTTTGTATATTTAAAAATTTTGGAATATAAAGAAAATTTGGAAGAAAATCAAGAGGAATTTAAGAAGAAAATTGCAAGAACAATAGAGATAGAAGTAAAAAGAGAATATGAAAAACTTGAGCTTAAATTACAATTAGCCTATAAAAAACTAAAAGAATTATTTAAACTTAATACTTTCATAATAAAAGAGATTTCTTTAAATGAAATGGCTCAAAAAATTATAGAAGGTTTAATAGATTTAGGATATGCTGGTGCATACATTTATATTTCAAATGAAAATTTATTTAAGAAAGAAGGCTTTATTCCAAATTTAAGGATCATCACAGAAGAAATGAAAGATAAAACTATAGTATCGACCTTTGAAGACGAAAAATTAATTTATATACCTCTAAAAGATGAAAAAGATCTTTTAGGTTATCTGGTAGTTTATTCTAAAACTTCATTAACGCCAGAAGAGATTGAATATTTGATTACATATGCTAATTCTATCTCAAATATTATTGCAAAAACAAATTACTTTTTGGAAATAGTTAAATTAAGGGATTTAATTTATAGAACTATAGAAGCTGTGAATATAGGTATTGTAGTTTTAGATAGAGATTTTAATATAGAAATTTTAAATAATTTTGCAAGAAAGTTTACAAGCTATGAAACTACGATTAAC
Source organism: Sulfurihydrogenibium sp. YO3AOP1 (assembly GCF_000020325.1). Lineage (NCBI taxonomy): Bacteria > Pseudomonadati > Aquificota > Aquificia > Aquificales > Hydrogenothermaceae > Sulfurihydrogenibium > Sulfurihydrogenibium sp. YO3AOP1. The sequence goes on along the minus strand of NC_010730.1, from coordinate 1,813,095 downwards.
CAAAATTTATTTGAAGTTTTCCCATTTTTTGACTCAATAAAAGTATACTTAGAAGATGTCCTTTATACAAAAAAAGAATTTGAAATAAAAATTAAAGATCAAGCATTAAGCAGAATTTTCGAGGTAAAAGCTTTTCCAATCTCTTCTGAAGAAGTATTAAATGGTTTGGTTATAGTCTTTGAAGATGTTACAGAAAAAGAAGAAATGGAGAATCAAATTATCCAGTCAGAAAAACTTGCAGTTATTGGTAGATTGGCTGCTGGTATTTCACATGAGATAAAAAATCCATTAGCAATTATAAATCAAAATGCCTTTATGGTAAAAAGAAGAATTCAAAAATTATGTTCGAATGTTGACAATATTGATAATATTTTAGAATCGATTGAAAGGATTGAAAGAAATGTAATTAGAGCAACGGATATAATAGAAAGATTATTAAATTTTTCTAAACCATACTATACAAAGGCTGAAAAAGTAAATCTTAGAGAAGTTGTTGAGGAAGCAATAAAATTAGCGATACTCCAAGCGCAGAAAAGTAATATTTCGTTTTCAAAGAAATTAGTGGATGCTTATGTAAAAGGTGATAAGAATGCATTAATACAGCTATTTATTAATTTAATTTTAAATGCAATAGAGGCTATAGAAAATAAAGGTAAAATAACGATAAAGATTACGCCTCTTAAAAGAACTGAGAATGTAAGAGTTGTGATTAAAGATACTGGCAAAGGAATATCGGAAGATATTTTAGATAAGATTTTTGAACCATTTTTTACGACCAAAGAAAAGGGGACAGGACTTGGTCTTGCTGTGAGCTATAGAATTCTTCAGGATCATGGTGGTAAAATATTAGTCAATAGCAAAGAAGGCGAGGGGACTGAATTTATTCTAACATTCCCATTATTTAACGAGGAAAATTAATGGAAAAAGGATACATTCTTATAGTAGATGATGAAGAGGATTTGTTAGTATCTTTTAAAGAAATCTTAGAGGAAGAAGGATATAGAGTAGATATAGAATCTGATCCTTTAAATGCTGTAGAGGTTGTTAAAACAAATGATTATGACCTTATTATTTCTGATTTAAAAATGCCAAACCTTGCTGGCAATGAATTCCTAAAAGAGATTAGAAAGTATAATAATTTTATAAGCTTTATTATACTTACAGCTTACGGAACAGTTGATACAGCAGTGGAATGTATGAAAAATGGAGCATACGATTATATAGCTAAACCTGTGGATTTTAATGACGAGAAGATTTGGAAGCTAATAGAAAATGCTGTTAAAAAGACTAAAGCAATTAAGGAAAGTGAATACTATAAATCTCAATTAAACGTTATCAAGTCAAGAGATAAGTTTAAAAATATAATAACGATTAATCCATTAATGCAAGAAGTTATTGATTATTCAATAAAAATTGCAAATTTCGATTTTACTATTCTTATTTATGGAGAAAGTGGTGTTGGAAAAGAGCTTTTTGCAAAAGCAATACACGAAGCAAGTCAGAGAAGAAACAATGTCTTTTTACCGGTTAACTGTGCTACCATCTCAAAAGATGTTATGGAGTCAGAATTCTTCGGAGCTAAAAAAGGGGTATATACCGGTGCAGAAAACGATAGACCAGGTATCTTAGAACTTGCAGACGGTGGAACAATTTTCTTAGACGAAATATCTGAGCTTCCATTAGATCTTCAAGCAAAATTTTTAAGATTTTTACAAGATAAGGAAGTTAGAAGGATAGGTGATGTAAGTGCTAAGAAAGTTGATGTAAGAGTCATTGCAGCAACAAACAAAGATTTAAAAGAATTGGTAAATCAGGGCAAGTTCAGAGAAGATTTATACTATAGATTAGAGGGTATAAAAATAGAAATTCCTCCACTTAGAGAAAGGAAAGAGGATATTCCTGTTCTTGCTTATTACTTTTTAGAAGAGTTTAATAAAAAATACAATGCTGACGTTAAAGGTTTTTCAAAAGATGCATTAGAAGCACTTATAAATTATTCTTGGCCTGGGAATGTAAGGCAACTTCAAAACGTTGTAAATGAAGCATGTATAATTGCTTTTGCAAAGGGACAATTTATAGAATTAAATCATTTACCAAAAGAAATAACCGGAATTGAAGATAAACATGCAATGATTTTTGATTATAACCTAGCAAAGAAAATGAATGATACAAACTTTACAACTAAGTATTTAAGAAATCTATTATCCTTTACTAAAGGTAACATATCACAAGCAGCAAAACTTGCAAACATAGAAAGACAATCTCTTCAAAAATTGTTGAAAAAGTATAATGTAGACCCACAGGAGTTTAGGAAGTGAAGTCTGTATAAAAATAGTAGTTTTGTATATTAGGTTAGAGTTGGATGATAGATTAGAAATTTTTATAAAATTTAGATAAAGTGATTCCTTGAGGAAGACAAAGACCATACAATGATATCGTTCTAAAGCTACAGCAAAGAATCTCTGCCTTTTCTTACAAAAATAAAAACTGAAATCCTTCACTACACTCGGAAGTAAAAAAACGACGTTATTCTAAAAACCTATAATAATCTCCTGCTTAAAATATTCTTAAAATTTTAGCAATAGAAATAGGTTATACTGTTAAATGGTTTTATGGAAATTTGTCATATTTTAAAAGATTATAGCATGATATAATAATATATTAATATTCGAATATTTGAATAATTAATATAGAGGTAAGCTATGAAGAGGAAGATTGTTTTGGCAACACTAACTGCTATTTCTGTTAGCTATGCTAAGGATTTAACACTACAAGAAGCTATAGAAACAGGATTAAAGAACAACTATGAAGTAAAAGCAACAGAAAATCTTTTAAAGTCTAAAGAATATCAATATGAATCTGCCAAAGGAATGAGACTTCCAAGTTTAACATTTTCAGAAATGTTTATGAGAACAAACGAGCCGGGCTTTGCAATGTGGAACACTATGAGCCAAAAGAAGCTTGATTTTATGACTTCTTCAAAATTTGTTGATATGACAGCTATGAATCCTATGTTTTCTAAACCATCATATCCGGAAGTAAACGCATGGAAAACAAAGCTTGAGCTTCAACTTCCAATATATACAGGTGGAAAATTATCATCTGGAATAGATATGCAGAAAAAAGATTATGAAGCAACAAAAAAAGATTTGGTAAGAGCAAAAGAAAAGGCTATCTATGACATATCAAAAGCTTACTATGGAGCTTTACTTGCAAAAGAAGCAATTGACCTTGCAAATCAGGCATATAAAGATGCTGAAAAGCATTACAACACAGCTGTTAGCATGGTAAAAAATGGTCTTGCTATACCGGCAGATGAATTGAGAGCAAAAGTTTATTTGTCTGATATGAAGTCAAAAATAAAAGAAGCAGAAAACAATTACTTAGTAGCAAAAAGAGGACTGCTTTTAGCAATGGGCTTGGATAAAGTAGACCCATCAGAAATAGATGTAGTAGGGCATCTTCAATGCGAAACTATAAATGGTTCTGTGGAAGATTATCAAAATTATGCACTATCTCACAGGTCAGACCTTATTGCTATCAGAGAAAAAGTTAAAATTGCAGAAAAGATGATAGAGTTTAACAAAGCAGATATGCTTCCAACAGTTGGAGCGTTTGCATCTTATGAATTAAACGATGGTAAATGGATGCTTGGGAACGAAGGGAAATGGTGGATGGCAGGCGTTGCTCTAAACTGGAAAATATTTGATGGTTTTCAATCTTTCAATAAATATAAAAGTGCAAAAGAAACTTATAATCAGTATAAACAACAAGAAAAAGGATTTGAAGAGTTTATAAAATTTAGCGTGTATAAAGCTTACAAAGACAATCAAACAGAGCAGGAAAAATTAAAGACTGCTGAGGAAAATTTAAAGTACGCGCAAGAGATTTTAAAAATAACAGAAGTAAGATATAAAAATCAGCTTGCATCTATGATTGATTTACTTGATACACAAACAATGTATGACAAAATAAAGTTTGACAAGGCACAAGCAGAGTATAACTGCCAATTGTCAGTATTAGAACTAAAATATCAAACTGGAAAATTAATTGAAGAAAATCAAAAGAGAGGAGAGTAAAGATGAAAATGAGCGGACCTGTAAAGTTTATACTCTTTTTTGTTTTACCGATCGCTATCTTCATTTTATGGCTTGGAGGATTTTTATCTCACAGGGTTGAGCCGGGAGAAAAGAAAGAGGTTAAAGTTGTCAGTGGACTACCTGTTTTAACAGTTGAAGAAAAACAAGCCCCTAATTGTTACAAAGCTGACGGTATGGTTTCGGCTGATAACAATGCAAAAGTGGCTACAAAATGGATGGGTCAAATATTAAAAATCTATGTTAAAGAAGGCGACTATGTAAAAGCCGGACAGGTTTTAGCTATTCTTGATGATTCTGAGATAAAACAGCAAAAAAATGAAGCTTTAGCCGGACTGGATGAGCTTTCTAAGGCAAGAGAAGAAGCTTTAGCAGCAAGAAAAGCAGCTCTTGAAAACTATGAATTTGCAAAGAGGACTTATGAAAGATTTAAAAATCTTTATCAAGAAAATGCTATCTCAAAACAACAACTTGAAGAAATAGAAACAAAAATGATTGCTGCAAAATCTATGGTTGACCAAGTAGATGCTAAATTAGGTCAGTTAAAAGCAAAAGAATCACAAGTTAAAGCTAAATTAGCTCAAGTTAATGTTATGCAAGGATATACAGTTATTAAAGCACCTTTTGATGGTTATGTTTTAAAGAAGATGAATGATGAAGGAGATATGGTAGCTCCCGGCATGCCGATTTTCATCATTGGAGAGAAAAAATTACAGTTTATAGCAAATCTTGATGAATCATTGCTTGATAAAGTAAAAGAAGGTGATGAGCTTGATATTGATTTAAATGGTAAAGTTGTAAAAGGAAAAGTTATTGAGAAAAACTCAAACATAGACCCAATGAACAGAACCTTTAAAGTTAAATTAGACATTCCTTTCTCAGAAAATATCACAACAGGTATGTACGGAAAATTATTAATACCTATAGATACAAAGCCAAAAATACTTATTCCTAAAACAGCCGTGTTTAAGTGGGGTCAGCTAAATGCAGTTTATACAGTTGATAAAGATAATATAATCAGACTAACCTACGTTAAACTTGGAGAAGACTATGGAGAATACGTAGAAGTTCTTTCTGGTTTAAAACCTAAAGACAGAATTATCCAATCTAACATAGAAAAAGCTTGTGATGGATGTAGGTTAGGAGGATAAAGAATGAACAATTTAGGGCTTGCCGGCAGAATTGCTAAGTATTTTATAAACTCTAAGCTAACGCCGCTTTTGGTAGTGGCTTCTTTACTCCTTGGATTTTTTGCAGTATTTACAACATCAAGGGATGAAGAGCCACAGATTGTAGTTCCAATGATTGATATTATGGTTCCATATCCAGGAGCCAAATCAGATACAGTTAACAATCTTATTACAAAACCACTTGAAAAATTAATGTGGGAGATTCCGGATGTTGAGTATGTTTATTCTTATGCGGGAGATGGTTTTGGTATAGTAACAGTTAGATTTAAAGTAGGAGCAAATCCAGAAGATAGCTTAGTAAAACTATACAGCAAAGTAATGTCTAACTATTATAGAATGCCTGAAGGGGCATTGCAGCCTATTATAAAACCAAAATCTATTGATGATGTGCCTATCTTATCAATTACATTACACAGTGATAAATACTCTTCTTATGATTTGAGGAGAATAGCGGAAGTTGTAGAAGATGAAATAAAACAGCTTCCAAATATATCAGAGACTACAATCATAGGTTCAAAACCAAAAGAAATAGATATTCTTTTTGACCCTGCAAAATTAAACGCCTATAACATTATGCTTCCGCAGGTAGTTCAGGCTCTTCAAAATGCAAACTTTTCTCTTCCATCAGGAGAGTTTGATAAAGATAATTACAGATATAAAGTTAGAACAGGTCAGTTTTTAAAGTCAAAAGAAGATGTTGAAAATGTTGTAGTTGCAGTTTATAACAATGCACCCATCAGAATTAAAGATATAGCAAAAGTTGAAGAAGGTGAAGGCGAGATAGAAAATTATGTTCAGTTTGGATACGGCGTAGCTTCAAATCAAGCTTCTAAACCGGTTGAAAACGCAGTAACCATTGCATTAGCTAAAAAAACAGGAAGCAATGCTGTTGTAGTTGCTGAAAATGTTATTGAAAAATTAAACGAAATGAAAGGTAAAATCATTCCTTCCGATGTGAACTTTACAATCACAAGAAACTATGGAGAAACTGCATCAGAAAAAGCAAACGAACTAATAGAGCACTTACTTATAGCTACTTTTTCTATAGTTCTTTTGATTGCAGTAACTCTTGGATTTAGAGAATCTTTAATCGTTGCTGTAACAATTCCGGTTACGCTTGCTATTGCACTATTTTTAAGTGAAATGTACGGATACTCATTAAACAGGGTTACACTTTTCGCACTCATTTTCTCTATTGGTATCCTTGTTGATAACTCTATCGTTGTTCTTGAGAACATTCACAGATGGTTTTCTATGAGAAAACTTCCAATGGAAGATGCAGCAGTGGTAGCTACTGACGAAGTTGGAAACCCTACTATATTAGCAACTTTCGCTGTTATTGTTGCACTTCTTCCAATGGCATTTGTTACAGGTCTTATGGGACCATACATGAGACCAATACCAATTAATTCATCTGTTGCAATGTTTTTCTCAATGCTTTTGGCATTTATCTTAACTCCTTACTTAGCCGTTAGATGGCTAAAGCATGATGAAGCACATGAAAGCCCAGAAGCTTTAGAAAGAGAAGATGAAGCAAGAGCAGGCTTCTTGGTAAGATTATTTAACAAAATCTATATGCCGCTTTTTAATAGCAGAGCTAAAAGATGGATTTTCCTCGGCTTTGCAGGAATGCTATTGGTTGTATCAGTATTACTCCTTGTAAGTAGAGCAGTTCTTGTAAAAATGCTACCATATGACAACAAAAGTGAATTGCAAGTTGTATTAGACATGCCGGAGGGAACACCTCTACAAGAAACATATAGAGTAGCAAAACAGATAGCAGATTATATTAAAAACACTAACGAAGTGAAAAATTATGTCATCTATGTAGGTCAACCGGCACCATTCGACTTTAACGGTTTAGTAAGACACTATTACTTAAGAGAAGCTCCAAATTTAGCACAAGTACATATTAATCTTATTGGCAAATACGATAGAAAAGCACAATCTCACGAGATAGCAGAAAGAATTAGAGATGAAGTAGCAAAAATTGCAAAAGCTAACGGAGCTAAATATGTAGCAGTAGTAGAACCACCACCCGGACCACCGGTATTATCTCCAATAGTTGCAGAAGTTTATGGACCAGACCATAAAGGACAGCTTGAAGTAGCTAATCAAATCAAGAAAATATTTGAAAATACGCCCGGCATTATAGACGTTGGAATCTATGATAACTATCTACAAAGAGAATTTCAAATAGATATAGATAGGGAAAAAGCAAAAAGATATGGATTATCGGAAGATGTCATCGTAAAAACAGTTAGAATTGCTTTGGCAGGACATAAAGTAGGATTGATCCATTCATCAGATGATTTGCATCCTGTCTCCATAGTTGTTAGATTAGATGAAAAATACAGAGGAAGCATTGAGGATATTTTATCTATGAAAATACCTACTCCTATGGGAGGAATACCGCTTAATGCTTTAGTAACCGTTAAACCTGCAACTACAGAACATGATATTTACAGAAAGAATCTACAACCGGTTGTTTATGTGATAGCAAACGTTAACGATAAACTTGGCAGCCCAGTTTACCCAATCCTTGACCTTTGGGACAAAATTAAAAATATTAAAACTCCTGATGGAAAAGGTGTAGAAGAATTATTAACTCATCAGCCAGAATTGACTGATAGATACTATGTAAAATGGGACGGAGAATGGCAAGTAACCTACGAAACATTCAGAGATATGGGTATAGCATTTGGAGTTGCTATTGTAGTTTTATACATTTTATTAGTTGGTTGGTTTAAATCTTTCAAAATGCCTGCAGTCATAATGTCTCCAATACCATTTACATTAGTTGGTATTGTACCAGGACACTTTTTAATGGGAGCATTCTTTACAGCTACATCAATGATAGGATTTATTGCATTAGCTGGAATAATTTTAAGAAACTCAATTCTTTTAGTAGAATTTGCAGAGCAGAAATTAAAGGAAGGATTATCTTTAGAAGAAGCATTATTAGAAGCTGGAATAGTAAGGACAAGACCAATTTTACTTACAGCTGCGGCAATAGTTGTTGGTGCGTTTGTCATCATCTTTGACCCAATCTTTAATGGTCTTGCAATTGCATTAATATTTGGTACAATTGCGTCAACTTTATTAACTCTTGTGGTCGTACCAGTGCTTTATTACATGATAGTTGGGGAAGAAAGAAAATTACACCTTTGCCCAGCAGTTCCAATTGACGCTAAAAAAGAAGAATGCTAATTATATAGTTTAGGGGGTCTTTTACCCCCTTTTTTGAATAAATAACGAAATTGGTAAGTGAGATATGGAAAGATGAGAGAGTAAAAAAGTAAAAATAGTATTATACCTTAAGTGATAAATTAGTGATTTTATAGAATTTAAAGAGGAGATCCTTCGGCTTACAGCCTCAGGATGACAAAGAACTTCCGAATAGTGTCATTCTGAGCGTCAGCGAAGAATCTGCTGTTTTTCTTTTCAAAAAAATCAAAAAAAGAGATTCCTCGGACTAAAGTCCTCAGAATGACGAATAAAGGTAAGCTTACAAAAATTTTATAACACTCTCCCTACTTTTATTGAATTTCTCATCCGACGTATAGTATATCTCTAACTTCTTGAAATAATCCCGCCACCAAGTAAAGTATCACCATCATAAACAGCTAATATTTGACCGGGTGCAAACTTTGGCACCTTCTCTTCAAAAATTACAGTTAAGTTTTCTCTGTCCAAATGATATTCCTTGGCTTTTATAGGTTTTTGCTTATACCTTCCTTGAACTTCTATTTTTTTCCATTTTTCAAATGGCACTAAAAAGTTAAAATCCTTAGCAACGACTTTATTTGTAAGTAAATAATCTTTTTCACCCACTACTATTTTATTTTTAAGCGCATCCTTTTCTATTACATATAAAGGCTCTTTCCATGCAATATTTAAACCTCTTCTTTGTCCGATAGTATAACTCTCTATGCCTTTATGCCTGCCTAAAACTTTTCCGGAAATATGAACTATTTCTCCTTCATTAGTTTTTATATTCAATGTTTTAAAATATTCTTCCGGAGATTTGCCTTTTGTAAAGCAAATTTCAAAGCTTTCTTCTTTTTGACTAACAGGTATTCTATTTTCCTGTGCTATTTTTCTAACTTCTTCTTTTGTTAAATTGCCAAGCGGAAATGTCAAAGTATCAACTACTTCTTTCTCTACTAAAGCCATAAAATACGATTGATCTTTATTTTTATCTATACCTCTTTTTAAAACTTTAATACCATCCTGAATATCTGTTCTTATGTAATGACCTGTTGCTAAGTAATCAAAACCTAAGCTTTTAATATATTTTGCAAAAAGCCCAGTTTTTACCTCTTTATTACAGATACTACAAGGGTTTGGTGTCAAGCCAGATTGATAGACTTCTATAAAATAATTGATTACTTTTTTCTCAAAAATATCCTTCCAATTGATTACATAATGAGGAATTTCTAAAAATTCAGCGACTTTTTTTGCATCTAAAATATCTTTATCAGAACAGCATACTTGCGTGTCAAGCTCACAGGAATCTATGTCTGTAAATTTTAAGCTAATGCCAACAACTTCGTAACCTTGTTTTTTTAAAAGAAATGCAGCGGTAGAGCTGTCTACCCCACCGCTTAAACCAACAACAATTTTTTTCATTATTTAATGAGTTCACCCATTTTGAAGATTGGTAAGTATAATGCGATTAAAATAAATCCAACAATTCCACCAATGAATACCATCAGTAAAGGCTCTAAAGTAGAAATAAGCGCATCAACTTCTCTATCTACTTCGTCTTCGTAAAAATTGGCTATTGTATCAAGCATCTCATCTAATCTACCTGTGTTTTCACCTACTGCCGCCATAGCTATAAACATAGGTGGAAAGTATTTTTTGTCAAGAGATCCAGCAATAGGTTTACCTTTTTCTATTTCATCTTTGGTTTTTTGTAAAGATTCTTCAATTAATACATTACCAACAGTAGTAGAGGCTATTTCAACCGACCTTAAAATAGGAACGCCACCATTTATAAGTGTTGCGAATGTTCTTGCAAATTTAGCTAAAGCTCCTTTGTGAAGTATTTTTCCAATTAATGGAATTTTTAAAAATAATTTATGATAGAATTTCTTCCCATTATATGTTTTGTAAATTAGTCTATTCATAATTACGAAAATGACAAAAAAACCTATTACATACAGAATATTTTCTTTAAGACTATTACTTATATTTATCAAAATTTGGGTTAAAAGTGGCAATTCTCCACCAAAGCTTGCATATATCTCTGCAAAAGTTGGAACTACAAAAGTTAGTAGTCCTAAGACAATTACTGTTGCTATTATTACTACTGCTGCTGGATACCAAGATGCACTTATTATCTTTCTTCTTATTGCAGCCAACTTTTCATAGTAAATAGTTGCTCTTTTTAAGATTTCATCAAGCTTACCAGATTCTTCTGCTGCAGCAATTAGGTTTATTAAAAACGGTGGAAATACTTTTGGGTGCTTTTGCATAGATTTTGACAAAGACATTCCTGTAATAACATCGTCTTTTACATTTATTAATGCTTCCTTTAAAGTTGGATTTGGCATCTGCTCCGAGAGTATTTCTAAAGCTTGAGCTATACCAATACCTGCACCAATCATTGCTCCAAGCTGCCTTGCGAATATAGCCAAATCTTCTTCTTTTACTTTCTTTTTAAGGATGGTTGTACTTTTACCTTTTAATTTTTGCTTTTCTTTTAAAGATTTAGTCTTTATGCTAACACTACTAAAACCTTGTTTTTTTAAGATTTCTTCTGCCTCTTCTGTTGAATTAGCTTCTATAACTCCGGTTTTTCTTATTCCGTATTTGTCTCTTGCGTCAAATTGAAATTCTCCCATCACTTAACTCCAAAAGTTGATATCATTCTTTTTAATTCTTCAGGATCTGGAGAAATTCTAAATGCATCCTCGACGGTTATTAGCTTTCTTTGCAATGCTTTTATTATTGATTGATTCATTGTTTGCATACCACTCTCTGCCTGACCTGTTTGCATTAGACCATAAATTTGATGAACTTTATTTTCTCTAATCAAGTTTCTTATTGCAATATTTGGAATCATGACTTCATGAATAAGAACTCTTCCACCACCAATTTTAGGTAAAAGTCTTTGAGATATAACACCTTGAAGAACAAAGCTTAATTCTGTTCTTACTTGATCTTGTTCTTCCATAGGGAATACGTTTATTATTCTGTTGATAGTTTGAACAGCCGTGTTTGTATGTAATGTTCCAAATACTAAGTGACCAGTTTCTGCTGCAGTCAATGCTGCCCTTATAGTTTCTAAATCTCTCATTTCACCGACAAGTATAACGTCCGGGTCTTCCCTTAAAGCATATTTTAATGCAAGAGCAAAAGAATCTGTATCAGTTCCTAATTCTCTTTGTGCTATGACGGATTTTTTATGTTGGTATATATATTCTATAGGGTCCTCGATAGTTATTATATGGTGAGGAAAGTTTGCGTTTATATAATCTATCATGGATGCTAAGGTTGTAGTTTTACCTGAACCAGTTGGACCAGTAACAAGAACTAGTCCCATAGAAAGATGACACAAGTCTCTAACCTTAGGTATTAAACCTAATTCTTCCATTGGTTTAATTTCATATGGAATTCTTCTCAGTGCAGCTGCCACTGTGCCTCTTTGATAAAATACATTTACCCTAAACCTTCCAATGCCTTTTATTCCAAAAGAAAAATCAAGTTCTTTCTTTTCTTCAAAAGTCTTCTTCTGTTTTTCATTCATAAATGAATATATAAATTCTTGAGTATCCTTTGGTGTCATTGGTGGATATCCGATTAATGGAATCAATCTACCATCTACCCTTATTATAGGTGGAACTCCTGCCGTAATATGTATGTCGGTGGCATTTCTATCAACAGCTTCTCTTGCTATTTCATCAATTCTAAAAGATTTAATTTCTTCCATTTTTACCTCCTTCGGAGAGTGAGTAAGTGAGAAAGTGAATAAGTGAATAAGTGGATGATGTTAAATAATTTATGTTAAAACCAACTTCACCTACTCACTTTCTCACTTTCTCACTTCATTAACACTCTCTCTATCTCTGCTATATCTGTTAAGCCTTTTTTCATTTTTATTAATCCGTCTTTATACAAAGTTCTCATTCCAGTTTTTATTGCTATTTCTTTCAATTCGTCAGCTGTTTTACCTTCGTTTATAGCCTTTCTTATATTTTCGTCCAATTTTAGGATTTCATGAACTGCGGTTCTTCCTTTATATCCTGTTCCGTTACATTTATCACAACCTTTTGGATGATGAACAAAAAATTGCCCCGTTTGTATATCCTCATCCGAAAATCCAAAAGTTTTTAAAACTTCAGGAGTATAATTGGCAGGCTCTTTACAATTATTGCATAATTTTCTAATAAGCCTTTGAGCAATTATTGTATGGACTGCTGTAGAAACTAAAAATTTATCAACCCCTATGTCTACCAATCTTGTTATAGTTGATGGGGCATCGTTCGTATGTAGAGTAGAAAATACTAAGTGTCCTGTCAATGCTGCCTTTACTGCTATTTCAGCAGTTTCTCTATCCCTTATCTCACCAACTAAAATTATATCTGGGTCTTGTCTTAAAAATGCTCTTAGAGCTGCCGCAAAAGTAAGCCCTATCTCTTCTTTTACCTGAACTTGATTAATACCTGGAATTGATACTTCAACAGGGTCTTCTACTGTCATTATGTTAACATCATCTGTGTTTCTCTCCATCAGTGCAGAGTATAAAGTAGTAGTTTTACCAGAGCCTGTTGGACCTGTAACAAGAACCATTCCCCATGGGGAATATATAGCTTCTCTTACAATTTTAAGGTCATCTTCTTCAAATCCTAAATTTTCAAGTTTTACATTTAAATAACTTTCTGCATCTTGAAGGCGCATAACAATTTTTTCTCCATAAACTGTTGGAAGAGTAGAAATCCTTAAATCGTATTTTCTATTATTTACTCTAAATCTAATCCTACCGTCTTGTGGAAGTCTTTTTTCTGAAATATCTAAATTTGCAAGTATCTTTATCCTTGCAGCAATTGCATCTTTAATATGTGCGGGCCAACTTTTATAAGTTCTCAATATACCATCAACTCTAAATCTGATTTTTAGTTCTTTTTCCATAGGTTCTATATGAATGTCCGAAGCACCTAAGTTTATAGCTTCAGCTATGATTGCATTTACAGCTTTTACAACTGGGCTATCTTGTGCTTCTTTTGATAATTCTTCAAAGGATGATTCTTTTTGCTCTTCTTCAGTCTGCACGTCAGCATTTAGATCTATTTCGTCCAAAAGTTTTTTGGCAGGAAATAAAGGAACAACTACTTTTTTAAGCTCCTCTATTTCTGAAAGAGTAGCGATATATGTTTCTACGGTTTTAACATTTGTGGAAAATTTAATTTGAGTAAAAATTTCTCTGTCTGTTGGGTCTAATACAGCTACTTTTAATACTCCTTCAGAATATTCAAATGGAACAACGTATTTTTTTTCTATTAAAGACACAGGAAATTTCTCTAAAACTTCTTTAGTAAGATTAACTTTATGTGTTTTAGGGTCAAAAGGTTTAAAAGATAAATTTTTTACGAAAAATTCTTTCACTTTATTTTCATCAGCTTTTCCTTTTTTTATTAGAGCTACAAGAACTTCTACAAAAGATTTTTTTGGGTCTACGTCTGGATTTCCTCTTACATTTTCAAGAGGTATAACGCCTAAATCCACCATCCTTCTTAAGACTAAAAAGACACGCTTTTTTTCAGGATTTTCCTGCATTGTTAAATCCTTAGGTTATATTTGTAATATAATTTTATAATAATTTTTCGTCAGGAGTAAGAAAGTTGTTAAAAAAAATTAAAAGAATATTGATTGCAAACAGAGGAGAGATTGCTATTAGGGCTATTAGGTCCATTAAAGAGCTTGGCGGGGAAAGTATTGCTGTTTATTCCGAAGGAGATAAAGATTGTATTCATAAAGATTTAGCTGATATATCAGTTTGTATAGGACCTGCTAATGCGACAAAGAGTTACTTAAATATTCCTGCGTTGCTTTCTGCTATAGATTTAACCCATGCTGATGCAGTTTATCCTGGATATGGTTTTTTAGCAGAAAATCCTACCTTTGCAGCTATCTGTGAAAGAAGCAATATCAAATTTATCGGACCATCTTCAGAAACAATAAAACTTACAGGAGATAAAGCACAGGCTCGTGAAGTAGCAAAAAAGGCAGGAGTTCCAATAATTCACGGTAGTCCACCGGTAGAGGAGCTAAAAGAAGCTTTGGAAATATCTTCTGAAATAGGATATCCTGTACTTATAAAGGCTGCAGCTGGTGGTGGTGGTAGAGGTATGAGAGTTGCCCATAACGAGCAAGAACTTGCAAGGCTTTTACCTTTAGCACAAAGAGAGGCAGAAAGTTCTTTTGGTGATAGACGAGTTTATATAGAAAAATTTATAGAAAATCCAAAGCATATAGAGATTCAAATATTAGCTGATGAGTTTGGAAATGTCATACATCTTGGAGAAAGAGAGTGTTCTGTTCAAAGAAGACATCAAAAACTTATCGAAGAATCTCCATCTCCATTTATAGATGAAAAGATAAGAAAAGAGATGGGAGAAGCAGCTGTCAAGTTCGCCAAGGCTGTTAATTTTACAGGTGCCGGAACTGTTGAGTTTATCGTTGATAAAAATAAGAATTTTTATTTTATTGAAATGAATGGAAGGATACAAGTTGAGCATCCTGTTACAGAAATGGTTACAGGTGTTGATATAGTTTCTTGGCAATTAAAAATAGCAGACGGACAAAAACTAACCATAAAACAAGAAGAAATTAGACCAAATGGTCATGCTATAGAGTTTAGAATAAATGCAGAAGACCCAACCTCTTTTGTTCCTCAACCGGGAAAAATAGAAAAACTATATCTTCCTGGTGGCTACGGTGTTAGAGTAGATACACATATATATCAAGGATATACTATTCCGCCATACTATGATTCTTTAATAGCTAAACTTATTGTTTGGGGGAAAACGAGGGAAGAGGCTATAGAAAGAGGAAAGAGAGCCTTAAAAGAGTTTATTATTGAAGGACTTAAAACTACTATTCCTTTCCATCTAAAAATGCTTGAACATCCGGAATTTATAAAAGGAACTTATACGACTTCCTTAGTTGATAAAGAGTTCTTAGGAATAAAAGTATAATTTGGTGTTGAAATTTTTTTAATCTATGTCAAATTTTAATTACATTGTGCATATATTAAGTGAGGTGTTTATCTATGTTAACACAAGTAATTAACAAAGAAGAATTAAAAAAGCTTTACGATAAAGACTTTGTCTTATGGGTAGAAGAGAATCTAAAGCTCTTAAAAGATAAGCAGTTTGATTTGGTAGACTGGGAGCATCTCTTAGAGGAGATCGAGGATATGGGTAATAGACATTTGGACAGTGTAGTTAGCTTTATGGCTGTTATCTTGGAACATCTTTATAAGTGGGAAAATTTTAGAGAAAATGAAAAAATGGGAAACGGCTGGATAAAAAGCATAATAAACTCGAGAACTGGCATATATAAGCTGTTTAGAAAATATCCATCTTTAAAAGTGAAAGCGCAATTTGAATTAGAAAACGCATGGAATGATGCAATTTTAGAGCTTATCTCTTGGTTCAAAGACCCTGAAAATATTCATTTAGCTAAAAAATACTTCGGCAGAATACCAACAGAAAAAGATTTTCCGAAAAAATGTCCCTATACATTTGAGCAGATTTTAGATTACGAGCCATGGCTAAAAGACCTGGAGGAGTAAAAATGATTGCTCAGATTAACAAAGAAGAATTAAAAAAGCTTTACGATAAAGACTTTGTCTTATGGGTAGAAGAGAATCTAAAGCTTTTAAAAGATAAGCAGTTTGATTTGGTAGACTGGGAGCATCTCTTAGAGGAGATCGAGGATATGGGTAATAGGCATTTGGACAGCGTAGTTAGTTTTATGGCTGTTATCTTGGAGCATCTTTACAAGTGGGAAAATTTTAGAGAAAATGAAAAAATGGGAAATGGTTGGATTAGAAGTATAAACAATGGAAGAATTGAAATACTAAGACTTTTTGATAGATATCCATCATTAAGAGTTAAATCTTACAATGAAATAGAGTATGCATGGAAAGATGCTGTAAGAAGATTAATTAAATGGTTTGAAGACCCTGAAAATATTCGCTTAGCAAAAAAGTATTTTGGCAGAATACCAACAGAAAAAGATTTCCCTGAAAAATGTCCTTATACATTTGAGCAGATTTTAGATTACGAGCCATGGCTAAAAGACTTGGAAGATTATGAAGGTTAAAACTCTAACAGTAGGACCTTTGGCTGAAAATTGCTTTATCGTTTTTGATGGAAACTCAAAAGATGCAGTGGTTATAGACCCGGGAGCTGATGGGGAATTTATTTTAAATGAATTAAAAGATTTAAATGTAAAAGCAATCCTTGCAACCCACGGACATTTAGACCATATAGGTCAAGTTGGATATTTAAAAGAAAAATTAAATGTTCCTTTCTACATGAATAAAAAAGATGAATTTTTGATTAACAACGAAATTTTTCCTAACTTTGCCTACATTATAAAAGCTGTAAAATGCCCATCTCCTGATTTTGATGTAAAAGATGGTGATGTATTGAAATTTGGTAATTTAGAGTTTCAGGTTATAGAAACGCCCGGACATACACCGGGCAGTGTGTGTTTTTTTAACGAAAAAGAAAAAATTATATTTGTTGGAGATACGCTTTTTAAAGGAAGCGTTGGAAGGACTGACTTGCCCGGTGGAAATGGAAAGATGTTAGAAGAGTCTTTAAAAAAACTAATGGAGCTTCCGGAAGATACAGTCGTATACAGCGGTCATGGACCTAAAACAACCATTGGTATAGAAAAAAGAACAAATCCTTTTATTACAGGAGTATTTAGATTAAAATGGTAAACATTGGAACTCATGTATCATCTTCAAAATCCTTAGACCTTGTTTTTGAAAGGGGAAAAGAAGTAGAAGCTTCATCAATTCAGTTTTTTATAAGGTCTCCAAGGTCTTGGGCTTGGATAGAAAGAACTGATGAAGAAAAAGAAAGATTTCTACAAAAGAAAAATGAGTATAAAATTCATCCGTTAGTAGTACATGCTTCATATCTTTTTAATTTAGCATCCTTTGAAGAAGAATTATACAAAAAATCCATAGAAAGCGTTATACAGGAGTTGAAGCTTTGTGAAGAGTTAAAAATTGATTATTATGTAATTCATGCAGGAAAATCAAAAGGAAATCCAAAAAAGCAGGCGATAGATAGGATTTTAAGAGCTTTTGAAGAGATATTTAGTAGATTAAATCTAAAAAATACAACATTTTTAGTTGAAACGTTGGCAGGTCAATCCGGAGAAGTTGGAGCAACATTAGAAGAAGTTTATACACTAATTGAACCTTTTGAAAATGAAAAAATAGGTGTTTGCCTTGACACTTGCCATATATTTGCATCCGGGTATCAGATAAACACCGACGAAGGATTTAATAGCTTTAAAAAAGAGCTTATAGATTATAATCTCTTAGAAAAGACAAAAGTTATACATTGTAATGATTCTAAAGCTCCTTTTAACTCTAAAAAAGATAGACATGAACATATTGGAAAAGGCTTTATTGGGTTGGAGGGTTTTAGAATATTTTTAAATGATGATGATTTTAATAAACTTCCTTTTATCTTAGAAACACCAAAAGAAGGAGATATGGACAGGGTAAATATTAATTTGTTAAAATCTTTAATAAAGTGATGCGCCTGTAGCTTAGCTGGATAGAGCATCGGCTTCCGATGCCGAAGGTCGCAGGTTCAAATCCTGCCAGGCGCGCTTTGTGCTTTCTTTAAAGCTTCTTTTAAATACTTTCTAAAATTTTCTTCTGTTAAAGCACCATATATTGTAATTAACTTTTTACCATTTGGAGTGATTATATAAGTTGTGGGTGTTCCTAAGATTGGAAATCTTACCTGATTCCCCGGATGATTTGCATAGATCGGAAATTCTGGGTCTTTAAAATCGTTTTGTTTTCCATCTATTGCGAAAGCAATCACAACAAAATTATTTTTAAATTCTGGTTCTCTTAATACTTTTTTAATAGTTGGGATTTCAGCCATACAATGACCACAGCTGTAAGCCATAAAATTAAGCACAATTAATTTGTTTTCTGGAAGCTTTACAGGATTGCCAAACTTATCTTTTAGCATATCCTTAGCAAAAGATTTAAAAGCTAAAATAAGCAATACTAAAACGATTATCTTTCTTGCCATTTCTACACCTTATTTTGAACTCTCAATACTTTTCCAAGTAAATTTAACTCTGTAAGATTTTCTTCTTTTACTTTTGTTTTTCTTAAACCTTTACCATCTGTTAAGATAAACATGCTATCTTTTTTTTCTATGATTTTAAATAGACCCCACCTTCCTTTTTCTTTGAACAAGATTACATCACTGGATTCTATTGTAAGCGGTGGAATTTTACCGACCAAAACCCATAGGTTTCTAATCTTATACCAAAAAACACTTTCTTTGTAATTTGGGGTATTTTCAACAAGAATTAAAGGAGTTAAAATATCTTCAAGATACTTTATCTCTCCGTCATCTAAAACTTCAAAACCTTTGATGTTAACTTTTAGCTCAGTATTCTCTTTAAGCAATTTTTTTGGTTGAAGTTATTGTATTTCTCGTTTGGTCTTTTAGAATATTGATTGATTGGGCAACCATAAAAAATGCATGTTCCAAGTTTATAAGTGCTGCTTCAAAGTCTTTATCTTTTGTTTCAAATCTAAGTTGTCTTACTTCTCTAAAAAGTTCATCAACGTTTGTCCCAAGTTCATATGCTAACGTAAAAACTTTTGCAACCAACTCTTCTAATTTCTTTCTTTCTATATCTGTCATTATCTTCTCCTAGTTTATTAATGATGTTAATAATAGCAATCCATCTGCTGTGCCAAGAATTGACTCGCAAGCTCTTTCTGGGTGTGGCATGAGTCCGAATACATTTTTTTCTTTATTACAAACACCTGCTATGTTTCCAATTGAGCCGTTTGGATTTGTAGACTCATCTACTATACCATTTTCATCACAATATCTTAAAATTACCTGTCCGTTTTTCTCCATTTCTGCTAAAGTCTCTGGGTCAACGAAGTAGTTTCCATCATGGTGTGCGATAGGGAGCTTTATAATCTGATTTTTGCTTAAATTTTTTGTAAACGGGGTTTCGTTATTTTCTACTTTTAAATTTTGATGCTTACACACAAATTTTCCATGATTGTTTGGCAGTAATGCACCTGGTAGCAAATGGGCTTCTGTAAGGATTTGAAAGCCATTGCATATTCCTATTACAAACTTTCCTTTTGATGCAAAATCTTTTAATGCTTGCGTCAATGGAGTATGTGATGCTATTGCTCCGGGTCTTAAATAGTCTCCGAAAGAAAATCCGCCAGGGACTATAACGCAATCGTATTTAGATAAATCCGTTTCTCTATAATCAACAAATTCAACTTCTTTTTTTAAAATATCTCTTATTACGTAGTAAGTGTCATAATCACAGTTAGAACCTGGATATACAGCAACTCCAAATCTCATTTTTTACTCCACCACTTGTATTTCATAGTCTTCTATAAGGTCATTGACGATTGCTTTTTTCGCCATCTCTTTGGCTTCTTCTATGGCTTTTTCCTTGTCTTTGCTGTCTACATAAACTTCTATATATTTTCCTACTTTAACATCTTTTACATTATCAAATCCTAAGGATTTTAAACTTTCTGCAACTGCTCTACCTTGTGGGTCAAGAACACCTTTTCTTGGCTTGATAAAAAACTTTATTAGCATTGCTTGTCCTCGTATTGACTTTTTAGTTATTATACCATAGTTAAGCTTGGGTTGAATGTAATATCAATTGTAATACATTGTTTAAAAACACGTTGGGTAAGAATTTAGTAAAGCAGGAGATTAAAAGACGGAGCTTCTTTGCACGGCTATAGATGAAATAGTTTACTTCCAAATTCTCGTCCTCCTCTGTAATGACAATTCATGAATTGTCCCCTACTCTTTCTCTTTCTTTGTCATCCTGAGGACTTTAGTCCGAAGGATCTCATTTTTTTGATTTTTGATTTGAGAAGAAAAACGGGAGATTCTTCGACGGCTGCAGAATGATGGTGTGGATTTTTGTAAGCAATCTCATTTATACAGAAATCAAGAGAAATTTTTGGCAGTAATTAGGCAAAACCTAAGATTAATTATTATTTCTTAACCCTTACGTAAGTTCGTCAACTTCTTACTTTTCACATTAACCAATCAAATCTATTAAAATATCTCTTGAAACCGTAGCAGTTCCTATTTCTCCCACTACATAACCGGCTGCCGTATTTGCTAAAGATGCAGACTCTTCCCAAGTCCCACCTGCCAATCTTGCTAAAGCAAGAACAGATATAACAGTATCTCCTGCACCTGTTACATCAAAAACTTTTTTAGCCTTAGTCGGAATACGTAAAATTTTATCACCTTCAAACAATGCCATACCTTCACCGCCAAGTGTAATCAAAAGCTGGTTTAATTCAAGGTCTGACATTATTTTTCTTCCAACGAATTCAAGGTCTGTGTTTTTATCTGCTTTTATACTTTCGTATGCTTCTTTTTTGTTTGGAGTTAAAATGGTAGTATGTTTATAAAGTTGATAATTTGATGGCTTAGGGTCAACAAAGATAGGTTTGTTTAAAGATTTTATAAAATCCATAATTCTTTGAGTAATGATACCTTTTCCATAATCAGAAACGATAAAGACATTTATTTCGTCTTTTATATTTTTAATCTCATTGATGATTTTATCCTCAATCTCGGTAGACAGTTTTGACCTATCCTCTCTGTCAATTCTTAAAAGCTGTTGACTGATTGCGATTATTCGGGTTTTTTCAATGGTTGGTCTTGATTTGTCTGTTATCAAGATTGGATTTATGTTTTTTGATTTTAGTAAATTCTCAATAATTTTTGCGTTTTCGTCATCTCCTACTACACCAATCATATAAGCTTTAGCATCTAAGGAAGCTATGTTATTTGCAACGTTTGATGCACCACCGAGAGATACCGTCTCTTTTTTTACATCTACAACGGGAACGGGAGCCTCAGGAGATATTCTTTCTACATCTCCCCATAAGTATTTATCAAGAATAATATCTCCAATAACCCCAACAGTAATATCAGGAAACTTACTGATTAAATTGACTGCTCTTTCTTTTGTAATCATGGATAGATTGGTAGATTTTTTAGATTATAACTTTCTTCAAATCCAAGGATTATATTCATATTTTGGACAGCTTGAGAAGAAGCACCTTTGCTAAGATTATCTATTGCAGAGGTAATTACTGCGTAACCTGTCTTCTCATCTCTATCTACAAAAATATCACAGAAATTTGTCCCAAGAACTTCTTTAATTCTAACAGGTCTATATTGGAGTCTTATAAAGTATTCTTTATCGTAGTAATCAAAATATAAATCTCTTAACTGTTTTTTTGATAGGTCGGTTTTAACTGTGATGGTAGAAAGCATTCCTCTTGAAACCGGGATTATGTGAGGAGTAAATCTGACTTTTATATCTTTATCTGAAATTCTTTTTATAACGTCCTCCATTTCCGGAGTGTGTCTGTGTTTTGTAATGTTGTAAGCATACGCGTTTGAAAAGCTTTCTGGATACATAAAATCTTCTTTTAAATGTCTTCCGGCACCGGAAATTCCGGATAGAGCATTTACAATGATTGTGTCATCTTGAATTTTACA
The DNA here is from genome assembly GCF_000020325.1 of Sulfurihydrogenibium sp. YO3AOP1. Classification (NCBI taxonomy): domain Bacteria; kingdom Pseudomonadati; phylum Aquificota; class Aquificia; order Aquificales; family Hydrogenothermaceae; genus Sulfurihydrogenibium; species Sulfurihydrogenibium sp. YO3AOP1. Next base: position 1,790,994 of record NC_010730.1, on the reverse strand, counting down.
CTCTTTAGCCAAAGGATATAAGCCAAGAATTGTGGCGGTTGGGTAGCAACCGGGATTTGCTATTATTTTTGCAGATTTTATATCATTTCTAAATACTTCAGCAAGTCCATAAACCGCCACTTCTAAAAGTTCTGGAAATTTATGCTCAAAGCCATAGTACTCCGCATATGCTTCTTTATTTTTTATTCTGTATGCTGCAGATAAGTCTATGATAATTTTGTTATTTTCATAAAGCGTTTTTACAAGTTCTAAGGAAGGCTCGTGTGGTAGGCATAGGAAATAAACATCAGACAAAGCTGCATCTACTTCTTCAGTAAAGATTAAATCTTGGTATTTTGATTTGTTAAAGAATGGGAAAGCTTCTTTTAAAGCCTTCCCACTGTATTGTCTTGACGTTATTTGATTTATTTCAACTTCTTTGTATAATTCTAAAATTCTTAAAAGTTCTATTCCAGTATATCCAGAAGCTCCAGCTATACAAACTTTCATAGAATAAATTAACGCTTAGACCATCTGTATTTCGCTCTTGCACCCATTTGGTTGTATTTCTTACGTTCTTTAACTCTCGCGTCTCTTGTCATTAATCCAGCTGGTTTTAGTAATGCTCTTAATGATGGGTTATAGCTTTCAAGAGCTTTTGCTATTCCATACATCACAGCTTCTGCTTGTGCAGGTTTTCCACTGCCTTTTACAGTTGCATAAACATCAAACTTCCCAAGTGTTTCTGTAACTACAAATGGATGGTTTATTTTTGCAAGTAAAATATCTCTTTCAAAATACTCTTTTGCATCCCATTCTTTTCCGGATGCACTTCTAACTATAATTCTTCCGGATCCGGGAAGAATCCAAACTCTTGCTATTGCCTCTTTTCTTCTTCCAGTTCCGTAGTGTGCCACCTTAGGGTCTATTTTTATTGTTTTTTCCAAGATTAATTACCTCCTTAAATAGCTTTCCATAATTTTGACACTTCTTCTAAAGGCTTTAAATTTTGCGCTGTATGTGGATGTGTTTCTCCAGCATAGAGTTTTAATCTTTTCATGTATCTTTTTTGGAGTTTATTTTTCGGAAGCATTCTTTCAACTGCTAACGCTAATGCTTCAGTTGGCTTGTGCTCTATCATCCATTGTAGGTTTCTAACTTTTAAACCACCGGGTGCGTTTGTGTGGAATTTGTATTCTTTGTCTGTTAGTTTTTTACCAGTAACTGTAAATTTGTCTGCATTGATTACCACAACATAATCTCCGCAGTCTACATCAGGCTGGAAAGTTGGCTTATGCTTTCCTCTTAATACATTAGCTATTAATGAAGCTAATCTTCCAAGATTTTTTCCTTTTGCATCAATGATATACCAATCTCTTTTTACATCTTCTTTTCTCAAATGGAATGTCTTCATCATCAAACTCCTCTCTCGCTTTAAAAATTCAAAACAATATTATAGCATAAAAAAGCCTATTTTGTAAACTACAATTAGAGGTTGTTCTAAAATTTTTGCAAGCTGTAGAATGTATATGTAAATATAACTTTGGTCGTCATCCTGAGGACTTTAGTCCGAAGGATCCCCCTTCTTTATTGTTTTTTTTTAAATAGAAAAAAGGAGATTCTTTGCACAGCTTCAGAATGACATTATTATTACTCTTCCTATCAACCTGAGGCTGTAAAGCCGAAGGATCTCTTATTCAATTTTTAAAAATTCTTAATTTTTTTCTTAACAAATCTAATAATTAAGCTCTTGGAGTAATTAAGCCATAATTACCCGCTTTTTTTCTGTAAATTACGTTAACTTCTCCGGTCTCAGAATTAATAAATGGTAAGAAAAATGCTCCGGTCTCTTCTAACATTAACCTTGCATCTTCAACAGTCAAAGGTTTTTCAGAAGGCATTGGTTCAATAACAATTAAAGCTCTTTCTATTGAAGATTCTTGAACAGTATGTTCTTTCATTTTTTCTAATCTTGATTCTCTTCTTGATGCTTCAATTCTTCTTTGTTTTAATCTAACAAGCTGTCTTTCTACTTCATCAATTACAAAATCAATAGCTGAATAAAGGTCATTACTTTCTTCCCAAGCATGGATTACACCACCACCTGGAGTATTAAGATAAACATCTATATCTACTCTGTTTCTGTGTCTATGCTTTTCAAAATCATAAACTACTCTTACCCTTACAGAGTCTGGTGCTACGTCTAAATCTTTTAAGTAATGTTTTAATCTTTCAAGCTTATGTTCTGTATAAGCTTTGATAAAATCAGTAATTTCAATGTTTTTTCCGACATGTTCTACTTGCATGCTAGCCTCCTTTTTTTCTTTTTCTTGAATCAGGTATATTTAACTCTTCTCTGTATTTTGTTACTGTTCTTCTTGCTATATGAATTCCTTCTTTTTTAAGTAAGTTTACTATATCATTATCACTTAATGGCTTTTTAGGGTCCTCATTTTCTATTAAATTCTGGATTAAGTATTTTACACGATCTGATGAGATATTTCCACTTTCTTTGCTAACTTTGTTTGAGAAGAATGCTTTTAAAGGCAATACTCCTATTGGGGTCTGTGCAAATTTATTTGATACAATTCTGCTGATTGTTGATTCGTGTAATCCTATTTTTTGAGATACATCTTTTAAAGTAAGTGGTTTTAAATGTTCTTTTCCATAGAGTAAAAAATCTTTTTGCTGATTTACAAGAGATTCTACTAAATTTTTTAGATTTTCTCTTCTTTGTTCTATGCCTCTGATTAAACCAATAGCTTTTTGTAATTTTTCATACAAGAATTTTTTTGTTTCTTCGTTTATATCTTTTCTATTTAAAATTTTTTTGTACTGATTCGTTAAATTAAGCTTTGGTAAGTCTTGTTCATTGATTACTATCTCAAAAGGCTGGTCTTTATCGTTTGTTTCATATATAAAAATATCTGGCTCTACATAGTGTGCTTCAAAGTCTTCATATCCATAAAGTGGATAAGGTCTTAATGCTTTTATGTTTGAAATAATCTCTTCAAGAGCTTCTTCATCAATTTGATATTTTTTTAATAAATATTCTTTATCTTTGATTTTGTTTAAATCTTCTTGGATAATCTGCTCTGCTATGCTGTCTCTTCCAAATTTTTCTCTATATTCTGTAATTAAAAATTCTGTTAATGATTTGGCACCAAGTCCTGTTGGCTCAAGCTTCATTAATTTTTTTCTTATTTTTTCTACTGCTTCAATATCTACATTGTATTTTGATGCTATCTCGTTTAAGCTTTCTTGTGAAGCATACCCTTTCTCGTCTAAGTTATCTATAATGTCTAATGCTATCTCTTTTTCTTTGCCATCAAATTCTAAATCTATCTGAATTTCTAAGGTTTTTAGAAGTGATGGCTTGTAAGTTAGTCTGTTTAATGGGTTTAGCTCTTCTTCATCTTCTGAATAAGAAACAGATAAATCTGTAAGTTTTTCTTGATAGTCATTATTTATATGAATCTCTTCTTCTAAGAATGGATTTTCTTCAAGTTCATGAATAATCTCTTGAAGAAGTTCTTGTTTTGGCATCACCATTATATTAAGCTGATGCTTTAAACTAAGTGTAAGGTTTAACTTATGCTGAAGCTTTAGTCCTAAGTTTTGTTTCATAGCTGGTCCTTAAACCTGCTGAAGTATTGATCCAATTCTGGTCTAAGTTTTATTCCAACTCTTTCAAAACATTTTAATAATTCTTCATAAGCTCCATCTCCACCTAAGAAATCCCAAAATTCTTCTGCTACTTTAAGCTCGTTGTTTATATCAATCATTCCTTTAATAGTCCATCTTTCATAAGGTCTTGGATAGTATGGATTATATGGTATTGCGATATAAGAATTTATCTTGGCATCAGGTTCTCGTTGTAGATATATAGCTATCCATTCCAACAAAGTTCTTTTAAATGTTTTAAACTCAGATATATTTGGTTTTACTGTCTTTAAATCAAGCATATGAACCATTCCATCTTTATCTTTCAAAAAGATGTCAACTTTAACAACCTTTGTTTTAACCAATTTCCCTGATTTTACTACTTTTCTTATCCTTTCTATCTCTTCAAATTTATTAGGATTTCTTTGACCTGAGGCTAATTCGTCTATTATTTTTTGGATTTCTGCTTGTGCATGAGTGCTTATGAGATTACCGACACGATATTGTTTATGTGCTTCAATAAAGTTTTTTCTTGAGAGGATTAAAGCTGCTGGTTCAAAAATGGATGTTCCAAAAGATGTATTTAATGAATGGATAAAGGAGTATAAAGCCATTCTATCTTTTCCTAAAAGTCTATAATGAAAAGGCATATAGTTTGTTTCTGGCTCATATTCCCTTAACTTTCTTTTTATACTATCTTCTATTGTTTTCTCAACTTCAATAATTTGCTCTTTATCTAAAAACATTTACTTCTCCTTAAGATGAAAAATCGACTCAGAATACAATTGATCCCTGTTTTTTTCCACTCTACATAGCACTGGTCTTTTAAATTCATCTACTATTTTCATACCTGCAAGTTCTGCAATTTTTGGATATAAATTATATTTATCATTTGCAACTATAAATATATTGTAGTCTTCTTGTAAATATTTTTTACAGTTTATTAAAACCTCTGCTATATCTTTAATATATGCTTCTTTCTGCCTTTTTCCTACTCCTTTTGATAAAGAACCTATTTCTAAGTCATCTTTCCTCTCAAATCCAAATATTTCATAAGCATATGCATGTTGTTCATGATAGTCTATCAAACCAAGGTATGGTGGACTTGTAAATATTCCTTTAATTTTTTGTTTTTTTAAAATCTCAGCAAATCGTGGACTTTGTTTTTCTACTTCTGTAAAAATATCTATTTTTCTACTATCACCTGCAAGGCATATTTGAAATGTATCTGTCCTGAGTTTGTCAAACTCTGCCAATCGTTTTAATGTATCGTCTGCATAATACTGCAACCATTTAGAGATAGTAAAAACTGGTTTACATATCTTTCTATGTTTCTTACAATAATAAGTTGTGTAAACAGGCTCTTTCAATGTTGCTAAATCTGAATGGGTTGTCGCCCTGCATGACCTTGCAGTCCTACTCAATATGATATATAAAACTTCCTTTATATCTTGATCGCTTATATTTTTTATTTCATTCGCTAAAAAGTCTAACTCTTTTCTAACAGGGTCTAAATACCATAGATCTAAAAACGTTTTATTGTTATTTTGTTTGATTTTTATTTTATACTTGTTTACAAGTTCATTATAGATGTTTAAAAATTCCTTCTCTTTCTTTGAGCCATACTCTTGTTCTTTTATTCTACCTTCTGAAATCCACCTTTTGAAATCTGGAGATGGAAAGTATTTATCATTAAAGTCTTTTAATCTACTTTGCAGTTCTTCTTCAAAGCTTTTAATATTTAGATTATTTTGATAATTTTCTAACTTTAATGTCAATTCTTTAATGGTTTTAGCTATAGAAGTTAAATCATGTTTCCTAACCTTTACATTAGACAGCATCACATTAAATTGAGAGATATCTACTCCTACTGCATGAATACCAAGTTCATTAGCTTGAACAAGTGTTGTCCCGCTTCCGCAAAAAGGATCCAGGACTATATCTCCCGCCTTAAAGTAAACTTCTTTTTTAAAAGAGTCTGTATGAGAATCTAAGAAATATTCAACTAATTGTGGAATAAATTTACCTTTGTATGGATGAATTCTGTGAACGTGTTTTGTCCTTTCTGCTTCAGAGTATTCTGCAAAAGATAAACTCCAGTTTATATTTTCTTCTTTCTGCTGATTTATTTTGTAAGTCTTATCATAATATTCTTTAAGTTCTTTTAAACTTACTAAAACTTTCCCGTTATTTCCATATTTTTTAATTCTTCCATATTGAACCAAATAAGAGATATTTGAAATTTTTATATCTTTGTTTAAATAATTTGAAGCCCAAGTTGAAGCTTCTTTTAAGCTTACAAATCTATCTTCCATCAACATCACAATTCCTCTATAACACTCAACATTTCTTTAATAATTTTATTCCTGTCTTCTGCTTTTAAAATAGGTCTTCCGACAACTATTATATCTGCACCATCTCTTAGAGCTTCTTCCGGCGTTGCTATTCTTGTTTGGTCATCTGTTTTTTCTTTTGTAAGTCTTATACCCGGAACAACTGCAATAAATGGTTTTTGTATATGTTCTTTTAAAAACTTTACTTCATGACTTGAACAAACTATCCCATCTGAACCATTGCTAACTGCCATATCTGCCAATCTATAAGCCAAATCTGGGACTGATAAAGAAGAGCCAAGTAATTTTGGATAGTTTTCATCATGACTTGTCAGAATAGTTACAGCTAAGATTTTTAAATCTGTTCCTTCTTTTGCTTTTACAGCTTGCTGAATCATCTCTTGACCGCCAAGAGAATGTATTGTTAGATAATTAACGCCAATTTCTGATACAGCTTTTACGCCGTTATAAACAGTGTTTGGTATATCATGAAGCTTTAAATCTAAAAATATATCAAATCCTCTGTCTTTAATTTGTTTTACAAAATTAATTCCACCTTTAATAAAAAGGTTATAGCCTATCTTAATAATAATTTTATCTTGGATTTCATCAACGATTTCTAATGCTTGGTTGATATCATTTACATCAAGAGCAAGAGCCAACTTTTTCAAAATTTAAACTCCTATTCAATTATAATTACAATTTATAATTCTACTACAAAAATCATGCCAAAATCAAATCGAGGGTGTTCCAAAATTCTCGTAAGTTTGCCTTTCCGTCATCCTGAAGCCGAAGGCTGAAGGATCTCATTTTTTAAAAAGAGAGGAAATGAGATTCTTCGCTTTGCTCAGAATGACGATGTGGATTTTTGGAACAGTTTCTGTTGCAATGGCTTTTAAAAGGTTTATATTTATAGTAGTATTAAATAAAAAGGAGGACAAAATGATAAAGAAATTTGACAAATCTCAATGGGAAGGTTTCTTTGACAAAGTATCAAAAAATCTTGGGTCAAAAGAAGCAATGATCGAAGTAGTGGAAAAAGAAATTGGCGATCAGGTTGAAACAAAGGCACAACCTTTGATTGGTTTATCTTACGACCCAAAGGATGATGAGTTTGTTGTTACGTTAGAAAAACACGAACACATTATTCCACAACCTAAGGAAATTGCTATCGATGAAGAAATTGATGGCATTAAGTTAATTGAAGTTGTAGAAGGTGATGGAACAAAACATCTAATTAGATTGATGTCACCTTTAGCATTACCACAATAACCATAAAGGGTGGGGTTTAAAGCCCGCCTTCTCAAATCTTACATCTCATTGATTTTAATCTACCTTTCTTTTATACTATAAACACAAAAACAAATTCACGGTAAAAACACTATGCTTAAAATAAAAAAACAGCACATAGAAGAGATAAAAAGACAGGCAAAAGAGGGATATCCTTACGAGATCTGCGGCTTTTTAATTGGAATAATGGATTATTCGTCGAATACAAGAGAAGTTTTAGAAGTTATCCAGGCAGAAAATCAAAACAAAGAAAGGGCAAATGACAGGTTTGATATATCACCAAAAGATTATATGAAAGTTGAGCAGTATGCAGACGGTAAAGGTTTGCAAATTGTAGGAATTTATCATTCACACCCAGACCATCCAGATAGACCATCGCAAACAGATTTGCAGTTTGCTTTAGAAGACTTATCTTATATCATAGTTTCAGTACAAAATGGAGAACCTGTATCCTATAAAAGCTGGTATTTAGAAAATAGTAAATTTATACAAGAGGAAGTAGATGAAAGTTAATTTAAAAAATTTTAATTTAAAAGAGCTTGAAAATTTTGTAGTAGAAAAAGGCTGGCAAAAGTTTAGAGCTAAGCAAATAGCAAAATGGCTGTATAAGAAAAAAGTCAGCTCTTACGACGAAATGACTGATTTATCAAAAGATATAAGAAATTACTTGAAAGAAAATACAGAATTTAACGCTTTAGAATTAGTTATGTACCAGCAATCAAAAATAGATGGAAGTATAAAATTTTTATGGAAGCTTAAGGATGGAAACACAATAGAAACCGTTTTGATAAACGAAAAAAACCATAAAACTTTGTGCGTGTCAACGCAAGTTGGTTGTGCCGTAGGTTGTAAATTCTGCTTTACTACAAAAGATGGACTTATTAGAAATTTAGAAACAGCGGAAATCGTTGAGCAGTATATTAACGTCCAAAGATTTTTAGGAATGGAGGAAGAAAATAGAATATCAAACATAGTTTACATGGGAATGGGTGAGCCTTTGGCAAACTATGAAAATGTAAAAAAGTCTGTTCAAATCTTTACTCATCCTGATATGGTAGGATTATCCCATAGAAAAATCACAATCTCTTCAAGTGGAATACTTCATCAGATAAAAAGAATGTACGAAGATAAAGAATTCCCAGAAGTCAAACTTGCAGTATCATTAAACGCATCAAATCAAGATCAAAGAGCATTTTTAATGCCAATATCACAAACAAACACACTTCAAGACCTTATGGATTTATTAAGAAGCATACCACTTAAACCAGGTTGGAGAATAACGCTTGAATATGTTTTAATGAAAGGAGTAAACGATTCAGAGCAAGACGCTAAAAGACTTGTAAATCTTTTAAAGAAAGACAAACACAGATTTAAAGTAAATCTAATACCATTTAATCCATATCCTTCAGCAGAATTTGAAAGACCGGAGGAAGAAAGAGTTTTAAAGTTTGAAAAAATTCTTTGGGATAACAACATTGCTACATTTATTAGATGGAGTAAAGGAAGAGATATAGATGCTGCATGCGGACAACTAAGGAAAAAAGCGGTAGATCTGATAAATGTTTGATTATATAAAAGGAAAAATAAAAAAGAAAGACAAAAATCATATAGTTATAGAAAAACTTGGATTTGGTCTTTTAGTAGAAGTTCCGGACAGTGAAAAATTCAAAGAAAATATTGTCTATACTTATTTGCTTGTAAGGCAAGAAGATGTAAGACTCTTAGGATTTGTTTCAGAAGAAGAAAGAGATTTATTTTTAAAGCTTATTCAAATTCATGGCGTTGGAGTAAAACATGCACTGAATATTATTTCTAACTTTTCTGTAGAAGAGTTTATTGAAATCATGGAAAATGGAGATGTTGATAAGCTTACAGAAATTCAAGGAATAGGCAATAAAACAGCACAAAGGATAATAGTAGAGCTAAAAGGAAAGATAGAGTTTAACGAATCAGATGAGCTAAGTCAATTAGTTTCTGCATTGGTAAATTTAGGATATGATAAAAAAGAGTCTGTAAACGTTGCAAAAAAAGTTATAAAAGAAACAAAAGACATTAAAGAGGCATTAAAAAAAGCAATTTCTATGCTAAGTAGTTTTTGAAGTTAAGAAGCGGAAAAGTGATTTTTAAGAATGAATCTCCTCCCTTTCTTACTTCTCACTTCTCACTTTCTCACCCCTTCCCTTTACATCCTTCCTTGATAGACTTAGCAACTTCTAAAATAAATCTATCCATTAAAGCTTTAAAATCACCTTTTACCAATTTATAAAGAAAATCTAAATCAACGCTTTTTGTTGGGTCTGCTAAGTCATTTCTAAGCTGAGAAATTTTATCAAGCTTTTCTGTAAGCTCCACAGATAAACAACCATTTTCAGTCAAAGATTTAAAGCAGTCTTTTGAAGGCTTTAATTTAAGCTGTCTTGAAACATGTCTACAAATCCATAGCGCACTGTCTATTGCAACGACGATAAAATACCTGCTTCTATCAATTGCAAAGCTATTATTTTTAAATTCTTGCTCGCTCATTTTAGAAAAAGTCTCTAATCTTTTTACTTCTCCTTTTATAGCAGAAGCATAATGATTGACTTTTACAAGATTTACAGGTATAGCAAGCTTTGGCTGTTTTTCTTTTAGCTGTTTTACCACATCTGAAAGTTCTTTTATAAACAATGTATCCAAGGTTTCAACTATATTTTTTGTTAAATGATAGAGCTGTTTTTCCAAGTAGCTAAAATTTTCTTGAAATACTTTATTTTTAAACTCGTTAAAATCTGCAAAAATTCTATTTAGCTTTTCTGAGAAAATCGTATCTTTTGATAGCTTTTCTATACAGTTTTCTTTTATTTTGTCATTGTAATAATTAGAAAGAATATGACAAGCTATCGCTTCAAGTTCATCGTATAAAATTATAAGATGGTATTTAACTCTATCTGGATACATCGGAGTTTTTAAAAATGCATCCTCTCCAAAATCTATTATCTGCTTTATCTTTTTTAAGGCTGATTTTAGCTTTGTTGCTTTTTCATTTAAAAACTCTATATCTAACATCTTTTGACTCCGTCGACTTACGCCTAACAAAAACTGATATTTTCTATCAGCTTGTTAGACTGCGACGCCTCCACACCGATAAACGGCACAGAATTACCCGACCCACTATTCTGTAGGTTTTTAAGTAGCCTACAGAATTCGTAGTCGCTTTTAATTTTAATAGGGTTGCAGAGTTTAAATAGCTTGTTTTTTAGCCACCTAAAGCTTTTTCCTGTCGCTACTTTGATATGATTTACTGCTCCGTTGATATCTGCATTAAACACTTTGTTTATAATAGTATCCAAGAATAAGCCCCTCTTAACACGCCTTCCATTGAAAGCATTAGTCAAGTCAGGGCTTTCTTGGATGCTTTCTATATCATCTGATATACAACTTGCCTTAGATGTGTATCTTTCATCTACGTAATGAACGTTTATTCCGTATTCTTGTGCTTTATATTCTATGTTTTGTAATAGTTTTATAAATGGTATTTGAATGAAGCTTTGTTTTGTAGCTTTGTCTAAATTACATTCTCCATTATTTTTTAATTCTGCTAAGTTTCTAGATATAAATAAATCTGTTATTCCGTGCAAATATAAATATTCAACTACACGCTTAGCCATCTTGTGAAATTGATCGTGAAAAAACCTGTTTCTTTTTGCATATAAATAGCTTATAAACTTACCAATTTTCTTACCTTTTTCTGTGTATTTTGCAGGATATTTAGAACCTGTTTTAGATACAGCCCATTCTGCTACTTCCTTTGACTTACTTTCGTTTAGTTTGGGTATAAGTCTGTTGAATTTCGAATTATAATCTTTAAAAGGTTTACCATCTACTATTAATGACGAAGTGGTTTCATCATCAACAAACACAGCCATTAGATTGTTTACCCCAATATCTATGCTTGCGTATTTATGTGAAACGTGAGATGTGAAACGTGAGATGTTTTTTAAGTAGCTAATTTGTAAATACAAATTATCATTATCATAAACAAGCCTTGCTGAGTATAGCTTGCTTACTTCTGCAAGCTTTTCAATTTGTCTTTTATCTATGTGTATATATACCATATGGTCAGATAAGTTAATGCCTACCAAGTTTTCTTTTTCTAATCTTGTAAAAGACAAAGAGTTGTATTTATCTAATTCTACTGAGTAATCTATTATCTTGGAAAGCTTTTTAGGTTTAGGTGGTTTTGGCATTCCTGTAAATAGATTTGGATTTTGTTTGTAAGTTTCTAAGTTAGTAAAATACGTTTTAAAGTTTGCTTTCACTCTCTTTATAATTTCAACTACATTGTGTGGTTTTAATTTCTTAGCAGTCTCTTTCAGTGCTTGCCATAATTGATTATCTTTGTATTTATTTTTGAGATATTCCAGCTGTGTTGAATGCTTAGAATTATAATCATACAGAGCATTTCTCATAAGCTGCGGAGAAGTAAGAAGTTTGAAATCGTTTGTATCTTTGCCATCTTTGTATAGATTATAGTTTTGACTGATAAGTATTAGTAATATATTCTCAAAATGTTTGTAAGTAAAAAGTAAATGTTTTAGTTCTTTTTCTAATTTATCGTTTTTTATTCTAATAGAAAATACTCTAAGTTCTGTATTTTGAGATAGTTCTTTTTTGCTGTTTTTCTTTTTCTTATTACTGTTTTTCATCTAAAAGCCTTTGAGCTATTTTCTTGTTTATATGACTTTTTTTACCGTTTAATTTACGAGAAAAAACATGGATTATGTTTAAAATATCTTCTACCAATTCTTCTTCATCTATTTTATCTTCCGTTTGATTCATTATTTCAATTTTTGTGTTATGAAGTTTTGCAAATTCTTCTATTAACTCAAAACCAAATCTAACAAGCCTATCTTTGTATAAAACATAAATTGTATCTACTTGATTTGATGATATCAGTTTTAACAGTTCTTTTAATCCTGATTTTGAATAATTTATTCCACTTCCCATATCGCTTATTATTTTAAAAGGCTTGCCTTGTTTTGCTAAAAACAATTCTAATAATTCAATTTGTCTTTTTAAATCATCTTCTTGTTTCTTTGAACTTACTCTTGCATAGCCAACATTAATACGTGGTGCATCTGATTTCTTTTGAAGAATATACTGCAATTGAGCTTCGCTATATCTTCTTTCTCCACGTGGTGTTTTAAATTCAGGCTTTAATATTCCTTTTTTATCCCACAATCTTAAAGTAGATATTGAAATACCTGTAAGCTTTGAAAACTGACCGATTTTATACATGCTCGCCTTTAAACAAACTTTTATTTTCTAATATTATATATCAAAATATCTATCTTGTCAATAGGTTTTAGGAGGCTGTTCGAAAATCCACACAATTATTTTGTGGTCGGTGAAGAATCTTCTGTTTTTCTTTTCAAATCAAAAAATCAAAAGAGGAGATTCTTAGGACTAAAGTTCTCAGGATGGCAAAAAGGCGAACTTACGAAAATTTTGGAACACTCTTATAGGTTTTAGAGACTGTTCCAAAAATCAAAAAAAACTTCTTCTTAAAATTAAGACTGATAGGATAAACAAAAATACATAAATTAAAATCATGTAAAAATTCCAAAGAATAGTCCAAGCAATAGCTAACTTCTTAGCTATATCTTCTCTTTTAACTTTAAACACTGAATTTGCTTTGTTCTTTATATTACCAAATAAAGATTCTATGCTATATCTTTTCTTTCCATACTTTAACCAATTTTCCTTTGATAACCGTCTCAATGGATGCTTTATTTTTACTCTAAGAGTTTCCTTTATCTTTATAGCAGGGATAAGTCCGATGTCTAAGATTTTTTGTATTACGCTTATTGAATCATAGCCTTTATCGGCTATAAAAGGTAGTCCTTTGATAAAATCTACTTTGTTTAATATCTGATTTAACATCTTTATTTCACTTGCATAGGCTTTACCTGTTTCACATCCCAAAATTAACGCTTTACCTTTGTTATCTACTGCTATAATAACCTCAAGTCTTATATGAGATTTTATCTGTTTTACCTCTATTCCTCTTCTCCATTTAAGGCTATAAATATCTCCATAGGCAAAACCTGTAGCATCTGCTATGTAGCACTGTATTTATCTTTAATTTTTTCATTAAAATACTGTCCTGTTTTTTCCAGCAGTAATTTTAAAATGTTTTCATTAAGCTGTTTAATCCTATAATGATAGTCATTCAGAGAAGGGGTTTTAAAGCTAAGATATTTAAGTTCTTGAAGAACTTCTCTATAAGAATATTGTTTTAGTGTTTGATATAGAAATATAGCTATTATAAATTCATCTTTGTACTTTCTTGGTCTACCTCTTTGACTATTTTTCTTTTCCTTATGTTTAATCTTTTTAAAAAATCTTTCTGTAAGTTTATAGATTTGTTTAAAGGATAATCCTGTTTTTCTCATGCGAACATTTTTATTTTTTGATTTTGAGTATTTAATTTTAACTTAAGAAATAATTTTGGAACAGGCTTATAGGTTTTAATAGAAAATGCAATAAAATGTTTAGCAGTTAAACAACCTTTTTGAAAATTTGCAAAAATTCAAATTATAATATTACAAAAATTATTGTTAAATCGTATGTCAAAGATTGGAATAAAAATTGCATATAGATTTTAAACGAAAAACAAATATGGAGAATGATTATGATCTGTCAATTTCAAAGAACAATAAAAAAACCAATAATCATTGAGGGAATAGGCTTACACTCAGGAGATAATGTTAAAATAAAACTTTTTCCTGCAAATAAAAATGAAGGAATAAACTTTATTAAAAATAATGTAGTTATACCTGCAAAGATAGATTATGCTCATAGCTTTGAATATTCAACAACTTTATACAAAGACGGCGTTTCAGTTAGGACAATAGAGCATTTAATGGCAGCACTTTATTTTACCGGAATTGATAATGTTTATATTGAGTTAATAGGCGAGGAGTTGCCAATCCTTGATGGAAGCAGCAAAGGTTTTGTTGAAAGGATAAAAGAAGCCGGAATTAAAACACTTAACGAAGAAAAATTGTATGCAGTTTTAGAAGAACCTGTAAAGGTTGAAATAGAAGATAAATTTATTATGGCAAAGCCATCAAATGAAATAAAAATTACATATCAAGCAAACTATAATAATGATATTATCGGAAATAAAAGCTTTACATACATACCTTATGAAAAAGAGTCTTATGAAGGTGTTTATACAGCAAGAACTTATTGCTTTTTAGAAGAAGTAGAGTACTTAAAGAAGAACGGTCTTGCCAAAGGCGGGTCTCTTGAAAATGCTGTTGTTTTTCATAACAATCAGGTAATAAACGAAGAGGGTTTAAGATTTGAAGACGAGCCTGTAAGACATAAAGTATTGGATTTAATCGGTGATTTGTATCTGCTTGGCTATCCTTTGGTTGCAGAAGTTTACTCTTTTAAAGGCGGACACAGATTAAATGCTATGTTTGTAAAAACATTGGTAGAAAACTCACTTTTTACAATTAAACCAGCATCAGAAGTTTTAAATTTTATTCCAAATTATAAAGAGGCTTTGGTAGGTTAACCAAAACACCGATGATGCCATTCTGAGCGTCAGCGAAGAATCTCCTTCTTTTATGTCTCCTAAGTCTGTCATTCTGAGCGTAAGCGAAGAATCTCTGTCTTTGCATGTTCCCATTCCGTCATTCTGAGCGTTAGCGAAGAATCTCATTTTTTGTTTTCAATAGACATTAAAACATGAGATCCTTCGGGCTAAAGCCCTCAGGATGACAAAGAACGATCCAATGACGTCATTCTGAGCGATAGCGAAGAATCTATTCTTGAGACTTGTCAATAATTTTGTGTCTGGATTGAAAACTTTTTATTAAACAATTGTAAAATTTCATAAGAGACTCCTTTAAAAGCAGGTATAGGCTTTTTCCATTTTCCATTCTTTAAATTGTCTCTTTGTATAAGCAGATTTATCTCAAGAATGTCCACAGATTGAAAATATCCACCTAAATTTATTCTTACCTTTTCTATCATGCTATTAACACTTTCAACTGGATTTGTTGTGTATATGTGCTTTCTTAGATTTTCTGGATATTTTAAAAAACATAAGTATCTCTCTTTGTTAGATTGAATATGTTTTATAAAGCTTGGATATTTAGACTTAAATCTACCGCATAAATCATCTAATTTTTCTAATCCATCTTCATAATCTAAGCTGTTTTCTTTTATGTTTTTCAGTTCTTTGTTAAATACTTGTGAATCTTCTTTATCCATCTGATTTCTAACGTTTCTTTGTAAATGGACTAAACATAGCTGATGGTCTGTATAAGGAAATAGTGTTTCTATGGCTTTTGTTATCCCAGGAAAATCATCACTTACTATAAGCATTACCCTTTTTAGTCCTCTATCTATTAAATCATTGAATACTTTTATCCAGTCTGCTTTATTTTCACTACTGAAAAATGTATAAAATCCAAATATATCTTTATTTCCTTGTAAATCTATTCCAAGAACTACATAGACAGAAGCCTTTCTGATTTTGTTTTTCTCTTTTATATCACAGTGATATGCGTCTATATACAGTACAAATGCATCCGATGGAAGCTCTCTTGTTTTAAAATCATTAAGTCTTTCTATAAGCTCTTTTTTGATTTTATCCATATGTTGTTTTGAGTAGTTTAAGCCCAAGCTTTTTAATGTAGAATCTATCTTGCTTTCTGAGTATCCATTGGATACTAAACTCATAAGAAGGTTTATGTAATCTTCATTAACTCTTTTGTAAGGGTCAGGTAATATTTGTGGTCTAAATCTACCCTTTCTATCTCTTGGGACATTTATGTTAAGCTTGAAAGAACCAGTATTTAGGCTTCTTTCATAATATCCGTTTGCTTTGTTGTCTTCATCATTTTCAAGGAAGAAATTTCTTTCCTGATTCATAATCAGTTCCACAACAGATTCTAAAAGCTTTCTTATACCTATCTTTTCTTCTTGAGTTGTTATACCGTTTGGGAAAAGTTCTTTTACTAATTCTTCGGTAGATCTGTCTAATATTTTTTCAAAGTATTCTTTCTTATCCATTACTACTCCTCCTTATAATTTTATTTAGACACAACATTATTTTAACTCCCCTATTCTTTCCCTCCCACCTTCTTACTTCTTCACTTTCTTTTGCAATTTGCCAAAATGCAAAAAAGTAAAGTTTGGTATATTTATAAACGATAAGTAAATAACAGGAAAACACAAAACTAAAAAATTGGCATAAAAATTGTATATAATAAAATTGAAAATTGAATAAGTTTAAAACAAAGCCTTCAGAATGACATGGAACAATATAATAATGTCATTCTGAGCGATAGCGAAGAATCGCATTTTAAAATGCTTGACAAAAATCATAATGTGTGTTAATTTTTATTAACAGATTTTATAAAAACTTTATTAAAGGAGGTTTTACGATGAAGAAAGTAGTAGGATTAGCAGCAGCAGGATTGCTTGCAGTATCTGCAGCAAACGCAGGACAAATTACAGTAGCAAACACAGACATCACATTATTCGGTGGTGTGTCAGCATCTTACAACGTACAAAACAATGACCATGCGTTAAGATCCACAGGAACTGTTTTAATCCGTACGAATGCACAACCATGGTCAGGAAAAGACTCTTTCTCTGTTAACAATGTAATTGTTGGATTAACTAAGCCAGCACAAGACGGTGGAATTGGATTTACAGCAGCGTTTGGTTCTTGGCAAGCTCCAACAGTAGTAGCAAGCTCTGATGTTGTAAATGATAAAAAAGGAAATGGAAATAATCCATTAGTAGGCTACGGTAAAACTACTGATTTCAAACCATGGCTTGCTTTTGTTACTTACAAACCAGTTGCTGGATTAAGCTTAGACGCTGGTTTACTTTGGACAAACTTTGGCGAAAGACCGGTTACAATCTTAAACCCACACATCACAAGAGGAGTATTATTTACAGCTAACCCGGTATTATTAACTGGTGCAAGAGGTACATACGATGCTGGTGTAGCAAAAGTTTACGTAGGTGCTGGTAAAGCTGGAAACTATCAATTAATGGGACCTGTTTATACAGGATTAAACAACTACTCTAACTACATTGAAGCTGGTATTACTTCTAACTTAAAACAATTTGGTTTACCGGTTGATGTTGGCTTACATACTTACAATGAAAACGGAAACAGAGATATCTATGCTTTAACAGTTGGCGGAGATTTAGGAATCGTATCTCTTGGCTTAGAAGTTGATTACTTCAAAGCTGATGATGGCTTAAAGAAAGCTTGGAATAATGTTACTGGTTTATCAACATCTTCAAACGCTTGGGGTGCAGCTCTCTGTGCTAACGTAAAACCAGTAGCTGGCGTTCAAGTTCCAGTAAGAATTGAATATGCAGATAACAAAGATACAATCTTAATTCCTGCAATAGCGGCTGCTTCTTTAGTTGCTCCACAAAATGCAGGTACAACTGCATACTTCGCTCCTAAAAAAGTATGGACGTTTACAATTACTCCAACTTACAACCCAACTAAAAACACATTCTTAAGAGCTGAAGTATCTTATGCTAAAGCATCTGGAAATGCTTTCAATGGAACATCCGGATACTTATTTGTTAACGACAAAGGTGAAGCTAAAACTTCAAGAACAACTGGTGCTGTAGAGCTTGGATTCTTGTTCTAATTAGTAGAAATCTAAATATTACATACACAAGGCGGGCATAGTCCCGCCTTTTTTGTTTTATAAAACTCCAGATGTTGTCATTCTGAGCGTCAGCGAAGAATCTCCGCCTTTTTACCTCCCACTTACTCACTTACTCACTTTTTTTAAAAGAGGAGATCCTTCGAACTAAAGTCCTCAGGATGACGAAGAACTTCTGAATGGTGTCATTCTGAGCGTAAGCGAAGGGTTTCCGTCCTTCTGCTTTACAGCCTCGGGATGACAAAAAGTGACGTTTGAAGAGTCACGGGAAAAACTTTATTCACTTTATCAACCCGTCACATCTTACCTCTCACTTTCTAACCTCCCAATTAACAATATGTTAAAATAAAAAGTTATGGAGATAAAAAACTACAAGCTTGAAATCAGTTATATTGGAACTAACTACAACGGTTGGCAAAGGCAGAAAAACGGAATTGGAATTCAGCAAGTCATTGAAGATTTATTATCTGAGCTTTTGGAAGAAAAAATAACGCTGATTGGTGCAGGAAGGACTGATGCAGGCGTTCATGCTTTAAGGCAGGTTGCAAACTTTAAAACGAAAAAACATAAAAACACAAAGACCATATATACCTATCTTAATGCAAAACTGCCAAGAGATATTTCAATTTTGAAAGTTGAAGAAGTGCCACTTTCTTTTAATGCAAGATTTTCAGCCAAAGGAAAGACATACCTTTATAAGATAAACACAAAGCCAGACCCATTTTTGTTTAAACTTGCTTGGTATTATGATAAAAAATTAGACTTGATAAAGATGGTAGAAGGAATTAATTTAATAAAGCAGTATAAAGACCTTTCTTCTTTGGCAAAAGCAGGGGATTATATAAGAAAAGAAATCGATTTAAGAGAGCTTAAGTTATACTTTGATGGTAAAATCATAACCATAGAAATTACAGCATCTCACTTTTTAAGAAATATGGTCCGTAGAATTGCAGGACACCTTGTCGCACTTGGAAGAGGTAGCTTAAGCTTAGAAGAGTTAAAAGATATAATAGAAAAGAAAAGTCCATCCCATGGTAAATTTACAGCACCACCGGAAGGTTTATATTTAAAAGCAGTGTATTATTAGTAAGAAAGTGAGAAGTGAATAGGTTGGGAGGCTGCTTTTGTAAATATCCACACTGTCATTCTGAGCGAAGCGAAGAATCTCATGTTTTTTAAGTCAAAAATGAGATCCTTCGGCCTTACGGCCTCAGGATGACAGAGAAAGTAAAAGCATGTTAACGATTGCTTATTTGTCATTCTGAAGCTGGCAAAGAATCTCATATTTTAAAAATTTCTAATCAGAACTTAGATATAAAGAAAAAAAGGAGAGAATAAAGATGGAAAATTTACAAAATTATGAAAATTTTAGAGCAGGGTTTGTTGCTATTGTTGGAAGACCAAACGTTGGAAAGTCAACGCTTTTAAACAACATAATCGGTACAAAATTAAGCATTGTCAGTCCAAGACCACAGACAACCAGAATGAGAATTTTAGGTGTTAAACATCTGCCGGATGCACAGATAATATTCTTAGACACGCCAGGAGTTCAAAAAGGTGGAGATTTACTTACAAAATCAGTAATGGAATTTGTAATATCAGGAATAGAAAGTGCAGATGTTATTTTAATGGTCATAGATGCTGAGACAGGTTGGACAAAAGAAGATAAAGAAATCGTAGAAAACTATCTTAAAAAAGTAGACAAACCTGCAATCCTTGCAATCAATAAAATTGATAAGATAAAAAGAGATTTGGTTTTACCGCTTATTGAAGAATCTACAAAAATATATGACTTTAAAGAATTTGTTCCAATATCTGCCATCAAAAATCTAAACATTGATGAGCTTATTGAAACAATAAAAAAATACTTACCAGAATCTCTGCCATTGTATCCAGAAGACCAAATAACAGACCTGCCACTAAAGTTTTATATAGCAGAAATCATTCGTGAAAAAGTATTTTTAAATACAAGACAAGAAGTTCCATACTCTGTTGCCGTTGAAGTTGAAAGTATACAAGAAGGAGAAAAGAATAAAAATTTACTTATTATTGATGCAGTCATTTATGTTGAAAGGGAAAATCATAAAGGTATAATTATAGGTAAACAAGGACAGATGTTAAAGAAAATCGGTATGCAGGCAAGAGAAGAGCTTGAGTTTTTACTTGGTAAAAAAGTTCATCTAAATCTGTATGTAAAAGTTAAAGAAAGATGGAAAGAAGATTTACCACTACTTAGAGAGCTTGGTTATAACCAAATATCATAAAAAAGGAAGGCGCTATGTCTCCAATAATTGAAGTTTTAAAGGAAACCCTAAAAAGGGCTATAGGCAAAAGAGATTATAAAACTATAGAAAAGATTATCATAAAAACCCACAAAGGAGACATAGCCGAAGTCTTTAAATATCTAAATAAAGAAGAAAGAAAAATCTTAATGCTTACCTTAATCAAATCAAACATTCAAAAAGCTGCCGATGTTTTTCAAGACCTTGAAGAAGATATAAAATCTGAATTACTTCGAAATTTAAGCTCAAAAGACTTAACAAATCTTTTAAATAATCTCCCGGTTAATGAAATTGTAAAAATTATAGACCATATCCCTGACGATGTAAGAGATATTATTTTAAAAAACTTAGAGAAGGAAAAGATTGAAGAGTTAGAAGAGTTAGAACAACTGCTTACTACCAATGAAGATAACATAGCATCTATTATTAGAGAAGATTATTTAAGCATCAATGAAAACATTACAGTTTACGAAGCTGTTGAGATTGTAAAAAATACAGATAAAGAGATAGAGATTCTTTATATCTATGTTGTTGATGATAAAAACAGACTCATTGGCGTTGTCTCGCTGAAAGAATTAATCACATCCCCAGGTAATATTTTAGTAAAAGATATAATGACAAGAGAGCTTATAACTGTAAGCATAAACGCTACAAAAGAAGAAGCTATTGATATTTTTAAAAGATACGACCTTTATATTTTGCCTGTTATTAATGACGAAGAAGAGCTTGTAGGTGTCATTTATATTGAAGATATAATTGATGTGATCTCTGAAAAAACAACAGAAGACTTCTTTAAAATGGCGGGAGCAAAGGAAGAAGAGCTTTTTTATCAAGATAAGACATTTAAAATTGCAAAATTAAGAATGCCTTGGCTTTTAACTGCAACATTTGGAGAGTTTATAACAGCTATAATCATAAGTTTTTTTAGTTTTACAATTGAGCAGTTTTTGCCAATCATTTTTTTCTTGCCAATGGTTGCCGCCCTTAGTGGTAATATAAGCTCCCAAGCTGCCATTATTACAGCAAGAGGACTAAAAGAAGGAAGACTTTCGGAAAACATAGTTGATTATATTCGTTCAATAATAAAAGAGTTAAAAGTTGCTTTGGTAATTGGTTTTGGAGTTGGATTGTTGGTTGGTTTAATCTCTTCTTTATGGATAAATAACCATAAGCTTGGAATGATAGTTGGAGTTGCTTTATTTTTTAGCATAGTTATAGCCGGCTTGATTGGTAGCTTAATACCGTATATTATGGATAAAATGGGTAAAGACCCAACCTTAGCAACCGGTGTTTTAGCATTAACCATTACAGATATCGTTGGAATATCAATATATCTATCTGTTGCAACATACTTTATACATTACTTACATTTATAGGAGGTTAGTATCATGGAGACAATCGCAATACACCCACCATTTACACACTTTGCAATAGCTTTTCCATTAATGCTGTTAATCATTCATCTGTTTTATATGATAAATAAAAAAGAGTTAGACAGTCTGCACTTGGTATTAACATTCTTGTCAACTTTGGCTGTTGTTGTTGCTACCATAACTGGTATTATAGCTCACGAACCAATAGAAACAAAGCTTGAAGAAATTAAGGCTTTTGGCTATCATCAAAAACTTGGCTTACTTCTTGCACTTTATTTTGTTATATTGGCTATCATGAGAATCATAATGACTAAAACAAAAGCACTTAACTTAGTATTTACAATCTTATTGATAATCGGCGTTGTTCTTTTATTTATTCAAGGAAAGCTTGGCGGTTCAATCGTTTACGAAAACATGATTACACCATGGTTAAAGTAGTTTAAAAATGTGATCCTTCGGACTAAAGTCCTCAGGATGACGGTTAAAGTTTGAATGATAAGCATTAGAAAAAAGGTAATCTTATTTGTCATTCTGAGCGAAGCGAAGAATCTCATGTTTTTCTTTTCAAATCAAAAAATCAAAAGAGGAGATCCTTCGGCTTTACAGCCTCAGGATGGCACGGAAAGGTAAGCTTACGAAAATTTTTACAGCACTCTTAATAAATAAGGACTTAAAACGTCAGGTGTTGGGGCAGTTCAAGAACAACCCATATAAACATATTTTGCCTCAATTAACAAACGCCCTACATCTAAGTTTTAACGTTTAAGCAAACACCTACATTTTTTAAAACCACATTCTTATTCCAATCAAAAAGCTTGATTCATTACTTTTATGACTCAGCTCTTTAGTCTGACCGAAGAATCTGTCAAAAGATACGCCAATATATGGTGCAAATTCTCTTTTTAATTCATACCTTAGCCTTAAAGAAAATGACACCTTGCTTAATCCACTTCCAAGTTCAAGGTTTTCTATTTTTTTATTACTTAATATTGTCTCAAAATGGGGTTGTAAAATCAATCGTTGAGTAAATAGCAAATCATTTTCTGCTTTAAATCTTAAATATACTTCCCCTTTTTCTGTTAGATAGATGTTTGAATCTACTTCAAACCAATAAGGAGCAAGTCCTTTTAAGCCTAAAACTACCGATTTTCTTCCTTTATTGTAATCACCAGCATAACCAACACCGAACCTTACATCCCAAAAGCTTGAAACGGCTTTACCGTATAACAAATCAGCTCGTTCAATCTCGCCTTTACTGTTTTTTAAGTAATCTTTACCTTCAAGTTCAAGCCATAGTTTGTTGTAGTCTCCGCCGTAGAAGCCAGTGATTTTATAACCTAAGGATTTACCTTTTTCAATGTATTCAAGTCTATCAAAGATAATACTTCCAAAGTTCATAGGATGCATAGGATTTTTTATCTCTTCATTATGATGTTCCTGAGAGAATGCTTTTAGAAAAATAAAAAATAAACTAAAAAATGAAATCGTTTTTTTCATCTGACTCTAACCACCCTAAACATACCGGAATCCATATGATACAACACATGGCAATGAAAAGCCCAATTACCAACTGCATCAGCTATAACATCTGCAAAGACTACCTCTCCGGGTTTAACGTTTATAGTATGCTTTCTTGGATTATATTTATCTCCACCATTATCTAAATACAACCACATACCATGAAGGTGAATTGGGTGGTTCATCATTGTATGGTTAATGATTGCAAATCTTACTAATTCTCCATATTTTAAATCTATAGGTTCTTCAAACTTTGATGTAAGATTTTTACCGTCGTATGTGTACATCTTCCATATAAACCTTTCCATATTTCCAACTAAATGAACTTCTATAATTCTATCCGGCTCTCTTAGGGGATATTTTTCTAAACTTACTAAATCTGAATAATTCAAAACTTTATGTTTTTGATTTCTTAAACCAACGCCCGGGTCTTCAAGCATTTGTCTTGGATTTTCTATTATCATATCAGCATCAACGCCAAAAGGATTGTCCTTAACATTTAACATCATTTTATAACCTTCTTCATGATGATGATGTCCATGATTATGATGATGGTGATGTCCCATGTCTTCCATAGTAAGTTCAGGAACTGGTCTTTTTTCCGGCAGTTTTGGTTTTAGACCATAACGGGTTGCAAGGGTTCCACTCACAAAACTGCTTCTATCCATTGATTCTGCATAGATTGCATAGGCTTTGTCTTCTTTTGGTTCTACAATTACATCATAAGTTTCAGCTATAGCTAATCTTATTTCATCAACATCAACAGGATAGATATTTTGACCATCGGCTTGAACAACTGTCATTTTTAGCCCCGGAATTCTTACATCAAAATATGTTCCGGATGATGCGTTTATAAATCTAAGTCTGACCTTTTCTCCAACTTTGAATAAAAATGTTGGATTTTCTTCTGTTGTTTGCCCATTCATTAGATACGTATAAGTTGCACCCGTTACATCTGCTATATCTCTTGAATCCATTCTCATTTGCGCCCACATGAGCCTTTCATTAACTGTGTTTAAAAATCCTTTGGTTTTTGCATCTTCTATAAAATCTTTTATTGTCCTTTTTTGATAATTATAATATCCCGGATGTTTTTTAAGCTTTTTTAATATGTCGTGTGGACTTTCATCTGTCCAATCTGATAAAAGTACTATATACTCTCTATCTGCCTTTATGCTATCGTCTTTTTCGGATTTACATATAATGGGTCCATACAAACCTGTTTGTTCTTGCATTAAAGAATGTGAATGATACCAGTAAGTACCATATTGAACGACAGGAAAGCGGTAAGTAAATTTGCTTTTTGGCATTATACCGGGAAATACCAATCCAGGGACACCATCCATATTATTTGGTACTAAAATACCATGCCAATGTATAGAAGTTGGTTCGTCCATTTCATTTATTACATGTATTATAACTTCCTTTCCTTCTTTAAATGTTAACAAAGGTCCCGGTAGCTGACCATTTACTAAAACGCCTGTTCCTTCTCTACTTCCTACTTTAACTTTTTCTTTCCTTATAACTAATGTATATTCTAATTTTTCATCATCTTCTTTAAAATCAAGGATTTTTAAATCTCTAACCACAGAAAAAGCATCAAAGCTTAATCCTAAGGTTGATAGAAAGCCCAGTTTTAAAATTTCTCTTCTACTAAACATCACTATTTAACTAAATCTTCTAATTGTTTTTTTAAGTCTGGATTTTTGTTTAGCATCTCTTTCATTGCTTCTTTATTTTGAAGCATATATCTAAACATCTCTGCCATATATTCTGGCTCTTCCATAACTTTCATACATCTATGCACTTGTGGACTCATTTTATGCTCTTCATGATTATGCTCTTGTGCATAAACTGAAAATCCAAAGGCAAAAAGTAAAACAGCAGTTATCTTTTTCATATTATTACCTCCAAACATATAATTATGCTTATTATATATTCTATTTTAAAAACATCAATGATTTTATTTAACGTTAATTTTGATTGAAGGTTTTTTATATCTTTATCAAGCTTTTACTAATCAAAAGTTAATTTCTGATGACTAGAAGATAGTCAAATAAAAATACACTTGGTAAAAAAATTCAAGAGAATATAAGATTTTTTGCCGACTACAGAATGACGATGTGGATTTTTGCAAGCAGTCTCACGTATGAATTTTTACCGCTATCCTGAGGACTTTAGTCCGAAAGGTTTCTTTCTTGTGTTATTTTTAATTTATTCTCTCTTTAAAGCTTTAACAAACAATACATTAAAATTCAGCACCGCTGTTTTATTGTAATTTTTAAATTTTTCAAAAATTCTCTTTTTTTCACCCAAGCTTAAACCCTCTTTACCAACCGCTGAACCTGTTTCGTGAAGATGATTTAATAGCTCTAACCCATTTTTAAATTCAAGTCTAAACTCTTTATGGAATGAAATAATTATTTCAAAATATCCACTGAGTATTTCTATAGCTTCTTTTTCAGAGTAAAAATCATAATTTCTTTTTCCTAAGATATTCTCAACGATTTTTAAACTTCCTTCAATTGGCATGCAAAAGCAAAAAATGCCATTTTGTTTTAAGACTTTGCTAATCTCTTTTAAACTTATCTTTAAATCTGTCCAATGTAGACTAAAATTAGAAACTGCAAAATCAAATACATTATTTTTAAATGGCAGTTTTTCTATATCTCCTGCGATTGCCAAAGGATTTTTTGATTTGTAGATTTCTAACATCTTTAAAGATATATCAACGCCTATCATTTTTTTTCTTAAACTCTCGTATAAAAAACCTGTTCCACAGCCTAAATCTATACCCAATCCGGTTATATCCTCAGCCATTTTGGACAGTATGGTAGCTGTTTGTTTCTGTATGATTGCTTTATTTTGATAAGTCCTGAAAGATTTTGAAAAAGATTGACTGATTCTTTTTTTAATCATCAATGTACTGGAAAATATCCCTTTCTAAAAATGGTGCATGATTTGAGTCTAATAAAATAAGTTGACTATTATTGATTTTTTCATGGCAGTATATAGCAGAATTTGGATTTACTATTGAGTCTTTATCTCCTTGGATTATGTAAGTTGGAATGTCAACAAGATGAAGTTTTTCTGTTAAGTCTAAATTTATGTATTCTTTTAAAAGTTCTTTACTTCCCTCTTTTTCAGGTAATGGAATCTCTCTAAACTCTCCACCCGTAGCTGTTTTTCTAAACTGATATATTGTATTTTCAAAATCATTGTTTAGATTCAGCATAAAGGCTTTAATGGCTTTTGGATCACTACCAAGAAGACTGTTATTAAACTTTGGACTAAAGCCTATTAAAACAAGCTTTTCTATAAATGGATTTTTTAAAGCTGTTAAAAACGCAACAGAGCCACCAAGAGACCAACCAATAAGCGTAGTTTTTTCATTTATCATGTTTGAAACATAGTTAACATAATCTTCAAAAATATTATTTTTCTCAAAATCTTGTAAGTCCCCATGAAATGGCAAATCTAAAAACAAACTATTATCTAAATAGTAGTAATCTTTAAATATCTCTTTACTAAACCCCCATCCATGGATAAATACGGCTTTCATTCTAAACTTCCAACCTCTTTAATCAAAAAGCTTTCTTCCTGTAAATATTTATAAAGCTCTTCAATATCGGTATCATCTTTTACAAAGTATATTCTACCACCTTTTGGATTTGAATATTCTTTCAACGGATTGATTCTATAATATGTATTATTAACTGCAACGTAGCCGGTTGTATAGTCTGGTTGGTCTGATATACAGTATTCAGCTATTATATCCAGATGGTTTAGGTTTTTTGTTGATAATGCTAAGGCATCTAAGGTTCTTTCTGTATATTTTTTTTCTAACAGTATTTTTTTGACTTCTTCACGGTGTAAAAAATCTACGTTTGTAGTTCTAACTCCTCTGTATCTGTCTTTTTCTACTCTTTTGCCTGACCTTGTTATAATCATTGCTCCTCTCATGTTTTCTCTATCAGGATTTGCTCCTGTATGTAATAAATCTATATACGCTTTAGCAATTTCTCTATCAATCCCGACCTCTTCAAGTAATTTTAATGCAATTTCATTCCCTTCTTTATGATTTTTTACATTGATCGTCTTTATATCAAGAGATTTCTCGATAAACTTAATATTATTAATTTTTTCTATTTTTATATTGACAAAATCAAACTCTTTGGGCCTTGTCAAAAGCTCTGAAACTACTTTTTGAATGCTTTCTTCAGTTGTTATTCTTTCTCCACCTGATACATGTCTATCGTTAAGCGATGCTCTCATCTTTACACTATAAAACTTCATGGCTCTAAAACATGTTTATCTAAAACATAACATTTAAAAGTTCCTTCAAAAAATTTATCTTCATTTTTAAAACCATCTACTTTAACTAAAACTTTTTTACCTTCAGTGTTTAAAACCTCACTTTTGAAAAAGGCTGTTTCTCCTATCTTTAATGGCTTTATAAACTTTACTTCAGCACTTCCTAAAACAACGTTTGGATGGTTAATTGTAATCATTGTACAATAATCTGCCGCTGAAAATATAAAACCTCCATGAATCAATCCTTTATCATCGGCAAGCATATCTTCGTTTGTTTCTAATCTGACCGTTGCAGTTTTTCCTTCAGCAAGCTCTATAACCTCTCCGGAAAGTTTAGGATTTATTTTGTTATGCGTTTTAATATTCATATCTCCTCCGTTATAACTTTTTGTTTGATAGTAAATAGTCTATTCAATAATTCACTTTAACACACTCTAACATATTTACATTCTTTATAGTCTTTGTCTCCTATAAATTCAAATTTTTCAGTCAAAAATCTAATATGATATTTTAATGTTCTCCTTTTGCTAAACAGCTTACATTCATGGAATAAAATTTTTCAATTTTTTGGTTATAATTTGCGAGGACATTATATTATTCTTTAAATATAAAAAGAATTATTCCAATGTACTTTTTACAACTTCCTCTATAGTAGTAATTCCTTTTAAGGCTTTTAATAAACCATCCTGTCTCAAGGTTTTCATCCCATGTCCAAGTGCATATTTTTTCATATCTTCCGTAGAAGCTTTGTCTATAATCATTGATTTTAATACATCATCGATTTTCAATAATTCATGTATTCCAGTTCTTCCTTTATACCCAGTAAAATTGCAAACACTACATCCTGCACCTTTATATAAAGTTAAATTCTCTTCAAATTCCATACCAGCATTTTCTAATATAATTTTCTCTTTTTTTGTTGCTTTATATTCTTCTTTACAATGCGGACATATTTTCTTTACTAATCTTTGAGCACAGATTAATAATAAAGAATCAGCAAGTAAGTAAGTTTCAACACCCATTTCCTCAAGGCGAGTTATCGTGCTAACAGAATCGTTTGTATGTAAGGTTGAAAAAACAAGATGACCAGTTAAAGATGCTTCGACAGCTGTTTTTGCTGTTTCTAAATCTCTAATTTCACCTACAAGTATAACATCTGGATCGTGTCTTAAAAATGAACGAATTGCTTTTGCAAAAGTATATCCTGCTGCTGGATTTATGTTTGTTTGAACAATTGAACCTCCAAGTTGGTATTCAACAGGATCTTCAACGGTCAAAACCTTAATATCTGGTTTATCTATCTCTTTTAATGCAGAGTAAAGAGTAGTCGTTTTTCCAGAACCAGTAGGACCCACATGCAAAATAATTCCATAGGGTTTTAAAATACTATCTCTGTATAAACTTAGATACTCATCAGAAAATCCCAATTTATTTAAATCTAAAATTACATTAGATTTGTCTAAAATCCTCATTACAAGGTCTTCACCATAAACGGATGGAATGGTAGAAACACGAAGATCTATGTTTATAGATGGATTATAATAGTTATAATTAATCCTTGAATCTTGTGGCAATCTTTTTTCATCTAATTTCATATTTGCCATAATTTTATAGCGAGCTATAATTGCATCCGCTGTGTATTTTGGTAAAACTAAATAATCATTTAAATCTCCGTCTATTCTAAACCTAATCCTTAAATTATTCTCCGTTGGTTGTATATGAATATCGCTTGCACCCTTTTTATAAGCATCTTCAATAATTTGATTTGCAAGAGCTATTATAGGTGAACTGGTTTCTGTAACTTCTTTTAATTCGTTAGAAAAATCTTTATAGATTGTTGTCTCGGTTGTTTTTTCTAACGTTTGTAAAATTTTTGATAATTTAGCTTTTTCTTCAAATAGAGAGTCTATTTTTTCCAATAGTTGGTTTTTTGTTGTGACTATTATCGATATCTCCCCAACACTATAACCATTTTTCTTTAGAATTTCAACCATTTCGTTCAATGTTATTATATCTGATGGCTCAACCATTGCAACTATTAAAACATTATCTTTTAAACTTATAGGTAAAATAAGCCTATTTTTTAAGAAATTTTTATCGAAGATATTTAGAAGATACTCTTCAGGTATATAATTTGTCAATCTGTCATAAGTATAGCCAAAATATTCTGCTTTTATTTTAGCTATTTCTTCATCTGAATATCCATTTTCAACCAATATTTCCAAAAGATTTTTTCTTTTAGACGATGCAATATCTTGATATTCTTTTAATTCTTCTAAGCTTAAACCTAATCTTTCTATTATTAAATCAGTAAAACTTTTATCTATTTTCTTTTTTCTTATGATGAATTCCATATTAATACTCTATAATGTATATTATTTTTTTTAAAGACTTTTCAAAAAGATGATTTAACACAACAGGAACTATTTTTATTTTTAAAACTCCACTTATTATTTCTTGAATTAAAAATTTCTCTTTGCTAATTTCTATTTTTTCAAGCCCATCTTTTAAAATTGGAAAAATTTCGAAAATATTCTTATTTATCATTTCTTCTTTTTTCATTCTATAACCCATCATTTCAATAAGTTTGTCATTTATGCCAATTATATTATCGTTAAAATCTGTTAAAATTATACCCTCATTTATATTATTAATAATTTCGCAGTTAAGATTTAATAATTCTGCCATCTCGTTTTTATGGATTAAATTTTTCATTCCTAATCCTAAGATTCTCGAGATTTTTTCGGCTTTATTTACATCGTCTTGCGTAAAATTTGGAAATTTGTTTACAGCAACCAAAACGCCAATTTTATCGTTTTTTATTTTAATAGGCACTGAAATCATAGTTTTAGTTCTTGGCACGTCAACATTTTTCCAACATTCATGATATGTTAAATTATCATCTATAGATTTAAGCTCCTTTTTATCATTTACGTCATTTATAATTATCGATCTGTCATTTAAAAAGGAAAAACCAGCAATAGAATCTATATTTAAAGGTATAGTTACTTTTTCATTTAAGTTTGCTTGATAAACTACAGATTTCAACGAATTATCATACTTATCGTATAAAAATAAAGTACACCTTTCTGCATTTAAAATCTGCCTTATATTCTCTGTTAAATTAGTAATAAACTCTTCAATATTATCTATACTAAAAATCTCTTCACATATGCGTTCAATTTGTAAAATTTCATCTTCATCCATGATATCCATCCATCAATTTATTGATTATTAATTTTACATCAACCAACTCTTTAATACTACCATCTCTTTTTTGATACTCTACCTTGCCTTCTTTTAAAGCTTTTCCTATGACTATTCTATGCGGAATTCCGATTAGGTCGGCATCTTTAAATTTAGCTCCCGCAGATTCGTCTCTTTCATCAAGTAATACATCCAAACCTTTTTCTTTTAACTTTTTGTATATATCAAATCCTACGTTTAAACTCTCTTGGTCTTTTGGATTTAAAACAAGAATATGAACATTAAACGGTGCTAAGTTTTCAGGCCAAATTATCCCTTTATCATCATGATACTGCTCAACTATTGCAGATATTAATCTACTTACGCCAATACCATAGCAACCCATTATGATTGACTTTTCTTTTCCGTCTTTATCTACAAAGTAAGCTTTCATGCTTTCAGAGTACTTCGTTCCAAGCAGGAATATATGACCAACTTCTAATCCTGTTGTCTCTTTTAATGGCAAGTGGCATACAGGGCAAGGGTCGCCTTCTTTTGCAGTTGCAAGGTCATAAAAACCGCTGACTTTAAAATCTCTATCAATATTTGCATTGATGTAATGATAATCTTTTTCATTTGCTCCTACAACTATGTTATAAAGCTCTTTAAGAGAAAAATCGGCATAAATTGGAAGATTTAAACCAATAGGACCTACAAAACCTTCTGGAATTCCAAGACTTTCTAACTCTTCCTTTGTCGCCATTCTAACGTCAATAGCTTTAAATAGGTTTGCTAATTTTGTTTCATTAAGCTCTCTATCACCTCTTATTAAAACAGCTACAAAATCTTTATCATCTATTTTGTATATTAGTGTCTTAACAAGCTTTGTTAATGGAACGTTTAAAAAGTTAGCAACATCTTCTACCGATTTTATGTCAGGAGTATAGACTTTTTCTATTGGTTTTGGCTCTTCTGGTGGTAGTTTATGATGATGAAATTTTGCAGCTTCAACGTTTGCAGCATATCCACACTTTTCACAGTATACAATATGTGCCTCACCTGATGGAACTTTTACTACAAACTCATGGGAAAACTTTCCACCAATAGCTCCAACATCAGCCTCTACCATGAGATAATCAAGCCCAAGCTCTTTAAATATTTTATGATATGCTTCTTTCATTACTTCATAAGTCTTTTTTGCGTCTTCTTCTGAAACATCAAAAGAGTATCCGTCTTTCATGATAAACTCTCTTCCTCTTATCAAACCATATCTTGGCCTTGCTTCATCTCTAAACTTTGTCTGTATTTGATAAAAGTTTAGCGGTAAATCTTTGTAAGACCTAACATTCTTCCTTACTAAATCTGTAATTGTTTCTTCATGAGTTGGACCAAGGGCAAATTCTGCATCTTTTCTGTCTTTTAATCTAAAAAGCTCTTTTCCGTATACATGCCATCTTCCTGTTTCTTTCCAAAGTTCAGCAGGTGTAAGAATTGGCAGTAATACCTCTAAGGCTCCTGAATCATCCATATGTTTTCTGATTATATTCTCTATTTTTCTTAAAACTTTTAATCCAAGTGGTAAGTATTCGTATATTCCAGCTGATAAACTTCTTATAAAACCACCTCTAACAAGATATATATGACTTGGAACAACTGCATCAGATGGATTTTCTTTTAAAGTTGGCATAAAAAACTTGCTTGCTAACATTCCTTCCTCCGTAAGGATTTGATGTAAATAGAAATTATACCATAGGACTATTAATTAATAGGTAAGTGGGAAAGATAGAAAAGTCTATACTGTTATCAAGATAAAAATAAACGCGAAAAGCCCGATTCTTCACTCGTTCTGCTTATATCTGAGAATTAGGTCTGAAAAATCTTTTATGAAATTTTTAATAAGAGCAATTTCATACTTAATGATGTTTAATTAAATAAATCACTGCAACAAACACGGCTGTTTTTAGGGCATAGCCTAAGAATGAATAAAAAAAGAACCGCTTATATGACATTCTTTTAAAGACCTTTATATTTCTCCTACCAAATCTTATTTTTCCATTCAAAAAGCTAAATTTCAATCCATGTCTCCTTTATTGACTTTTATCTATTTTACTAAAAATTTGCTTTCGTTTAAAAATTAAATTTACATTCACGTTAACTAAAATCCGACTAAATTTTGTTATAATAAATTTCTATGAACTTTTTAAAAATATTTCTCGTCTTTCTAATAAGTTTTATATTTATATCCTGCACTACTAAAACAGAGGAAAAACCTGATGTTGTTGTTGATATAAAAGTATCAAAAGAAGGCTATCAGCCTAATGTTATTAAGCTAAAAAAAGGTCAGGTTGTACTGTTTAGAATTACAGCCGTTGATGAAGGCATTGGTCAAGATACTTCTCAAAAATACTATGGACACTGTTTTTACATTCTTCCACCATACGATATAATGGTAGAAAACATAAAACAAGGAGAAACTAAAGAAATAAAGGTTAAAATGACATTTCCCGGGCATCATATCTTTACATGTCCTTACTGCTCAGATGTTTTCCCTACAAAGGGGGATATCTATGTTGAATAATATTTCTTTTTAGAGTACAGAAAAACAAAAAATCCGGATAACGGAATAAAAGACATCAAAAAGGCAGAAAGTTTATAATCATCGTTACTAATCCAAAGCAAAAAAGACCATAAAAATAAACCAATGGTTGAAGCTACTCTTTCAGTAAGAGACAAAAAAGACATTCTTGTTGATACTTGCTCCTTTGGAAAATTATGGATTATATAAACTCTTGAAACAGTCCAAAGATGTGCTAAAGAAAAACCGGCAAAAAATCCTGCTAAAAGAACATAGTTTTTTGGTGTAAAAGGTAAAATCATCAAAAGTAATGCCCATAGAAAAAATCCAACAGAAAAAACTCTACCGGGACCGATTAAATCAGAGACTTTGCCCCAGAATACACCGCCCAAAATTCCACCAATAGCAGAAAATCCTATAACTTTGTAAATCTCTACATTTTCAAAACCATAAACGTTTTTTAAGTATATACTCATCATTGAGATTAAAGTGTTTGCTACTTCTGTCAAACTAAGTATGGCTAAGATAGTCAGCATAAAAGCTTTATCTTTTAAGATTTCTTTAATTTTAAATTCTTGCTTAACAGATGGATTGTCTAAAAACAAAACCGCCGGCATTGAAAAAATTAGAAAAATTGCTCCGACAAAATAATAAACTTCTGGAATATTTAATGATTTAGCAAAGAATATTAAAGCTATGGCAGAACCAACATAACCAAGGGATACACCAAACCCTGATGCTAAGCCCTTGCTTTCAAAGTTTAAAAGTAGAGAGTTATAAAAAACAAAGCTTTGTTGATGTGATATAGACATT
The DNA here is from genome assembly GCF_000020325.1 of Sulfurihydrogenibium sp. YO3AOP1. Taxonomy (NCBI): domain Bacteria; kingdom Pseudomonadati; phylum Aquificota; class Aquificia; order Aquificales; family Hydrogenothermaceae; genus Sulfurihydrogenibium; species Sulfurihydrogenibium sp. YO3AOP1. Next base: position 1,756,965 of record NC_010730.1, on the reverse strand, counting down.
AAAGAGAAAATAATTAAAGAAATGACAGGTAGCGAAGTTGTTAAGCCTAAGGATAAACAGAAAATAGCTGTTAAAATCACAAAGTAGATAAAAAAATGTTTTCTTTTGGCTCTTTCGTCTGCAATTTTTCCAAGCTGTAATGCAAACAAAAATGAGATTAAAAAAGTCATTCCATAAACAACAGCGTAAATCTTTGGGTCTATATGCTGACTGATGTATAAAGGAAAAAATGTTGAGTATACTAATGCCGAAAGAATAGTTTCGCCGAAATCAAAAAGTGAAAATGCAAAAATTTTTTTAATCATTCATCTTTATAAGTTTTTTTAGATCTTTTATTTCTTTTTCCGTAAGCTCTCTAAATTCGCCGGGCAGCAAATCTTCATCAAGTTTTAGATTGCCTATTCTAATTCTTTTTAAATATAATACAGGATATCCAAGCTCCTGCATAATTCTTTTAACAATATGATACTTGCCTTCTGTAAGTGTGATTAAAATCTCTGATTTATCTTTTGAAGTGTTTAAGACTTTTACTTTAAATGGTTTCGTTTGATATTTTTCTTTTTTTAGATATATTCCTTTATTTTCAGACTCAGAAAAATCAATGTTAGAAATGTCTCCTTCAACGATTGCATAGTATTCTTTTTCTATATTCCATTTTGGGTGAGAAAGCCTGTGTCCAAATTGTCCATCTGTTGTTAGAATTAAAAGTCCTTCTGTATCTATATCAAGCCTTCCTACCGGAAAGAGCTTAGAAGCTATCGGTAAATCTGAGAATAAATCTAGAACTGTTGGATATTCTTCATCTTCTGTTGCTGTGATGTAACCGGCAGGTTTATTTAACATAAAATAATGATTTTCTTTATACAATATCTCTTCATCTTCAAGCTCGACTTTATCTTTCATTGGGTCTATATGATAAGATGGGTCTTTTACAATCTCATCATTTACTTTGACAAAACCTTTTTTTATAAGCTTTTGAACTTGACTTCTACTACCAAATCCTTGATTTGATAAAAATTTGTCTAATCTAATGATAAATCTCCTTTATGTTTAATTTAAAAAATATATTATCACGAAAAACTTACCTTTTTACTGTTTAACATATAAAAACCAATCACTAAAAATACAACATCAAAAAAGAATATAGAAAAATACGGAATATTACCAACTTCAGCAACGGCAGATATTAATGATGTTCCATACCAGTAAAATACTGTTGCCAAAAATCCTGAAGTAATGTAAAGCTTATTGTTAGTCCATATAAATCCAAGAATGAAAACAGTTAAAACAAAAGGTGCTATAACTGTAGCCAACTTTTCATAAAACTTACTCCAAAAATAATATGATTCATAACCATAAGCTTGAGATATGGAAGCTATTTTATATAGCTCTGAAATTGACACAGGTTTTTTAGCAAGGATAATTTTTTTTATATTCTCTACATCAATATTTATATCTAAAATTTTCTTGTCAAATTTTTCAACTATAATGTTATCTAAACTATTTATTTTTATCAATCTTCCGTTTGATACTTCAATTTTATCTAAGCTAACTTTAAAATCTTCCGCTTCTAATCTGTAAATTGGGTTAAACTCCTTATCGAAGCTAATAAATATAAGTTTTTTTCCAACCTTTGAGTTTAAATCAAAAAAATCAAAATATAAAAATTGATTTTCCCCTATCTTTAGCCACATTTTATAAGCTATGCCTTTGACTTTTTCATCTTCTTGCTGATTTTTTAACTTTAAATATAAAGTTTGATATATCTGATTAGTTTTTGGCATAACGGTTTCTAAATTTATGACCTGTAAAATCACAACCAAGATTGAAAAAATTATAATTCTTATTGAGATATAATTTAAGGATATTCCATTTAGTATAACTGGATAAATTTCTCTACTTTTAATTGAGTCATTAATAAACATAAAAGATGCTACTATTAAAGAAATCGGGATTATATAATAGGCATTTTCAGGAAGCTTTGTTAGGATGTACAAAGTTAAAGTGCTAAATTCTATAGTTTTTGCCTTTTTTAAAATCTCAATAAGCTCAATTAAAGCAGAGACTATTGAGAAAGATGGAAAAATGATAAGTAAATATACAAAAAGCTTTTTGTAAATATAAGCATCTAAAATTCGCATCAGTAAATAAGTGCAGTTAGGAAATAGTCAAGGATTAATATAACTACTGATGCAACAACTACAGCAGTTGTTGTTGACCTACCAACACCTTCTGCACCACCTTTGGTAATGTACCCAAAATAAGCTGTTATTGTAACAAGAATAACACCAAACACAGCAGATTTATATAAACCACCCATAATATCCTTGAGTTCTGTAAAATCTTTTAATTTTTCCCAATACATATATTCATTTATCCCATAAACATAAACAGATGTAAAGTATCCACCGATTACACCGCTTGTATAGGATAAAACTGTCAGGAATGGCACCATTAGTATTGCTGTAATTATTCTTGGAGCAACAAGATATCTCATTGGGTCTACTGCCATAACTTCAAGAGCATCTATCTGCTCCGTTATTCTCATTGTGCCTATATTTGCAGCAATTGCAGAACCAGACCTTGCAGTAACTAAAAGAGCTACTAAAACAGGCGATAATTCTCTTGCAAGAGACAATGATACCAAAGCTCCCATCAAAAACTCAGCGTTGAATTTATGAAAGGTTGGATAAGTCTCTACAACTAAAACACCACCAGTAAAAAATCCAGTTAATACTATCAAAGGTGCAGCATTGACACCAATATCTTCCATGTATTTAAGTATATGTTTTATCTTTGGAAATTTTTTAAAAGATAATAACGTTCTAAGAAAAAAAATTGTTATGTTTCCTGTATGCTCTATTAAAGAATTTATTACACCCATTTTAAAAATCTACTCCGTCTTCAGACTCTTCTATAAATTCCTGCTCTTCTTCATAAATATCTTCTTCTATATTATGACTTGTTTTAGCTAAATTTTCAAATTTAGTTATTTCTTTGATGAATGCTAAATGAACTGTGCCGGTTGGTCCGTTTCTTTGTTTTGCAATTATTATCTCCGCTAAACCTTCTTCTTGTGGTGAAGGATTTTTCTTGTAATACTCAGGTCTATGTATGAATAAAACAAGGTCTGCGTCTTGCTCAATACTACCAGATTCTCTTAAGTCTGCAAGCTGTGGTCTTTTGTCCGCTCGCATTTCTGCTTGCCTTGAAAGCTGTGCCAAAGCTACAACAGGAATTCCAAGCTCTTTTGCTAAAGCCTTTAACCCTCTTGATATTTCTGCTACCTCCTGCTGTCTATTTTCTACTCTTCTATGAGAACGAAGTAATTGTAGATAGTCAATAACGATTATCTTGATATCTTTTTCTTTCTTTAACCTTCTTGCCTTTGCTTTTAAATCTAAGATAGATAAAGAGGCAGTATCATCTATATGCAATGGTGCATTTATCATTTTTAGTGCAACTTCTGTTAATTTTTCAATCTCGCTTTCATTTAAAAATCCAGACCTTATTTTTTTAAGTGGAATTTTAGATTCTTCTCCAAGAAGTCTCATTGCAATTTGTTGTCTTGACATTTCTAATGAGAAAAATGCAGACGGAACTTCGTCTACAACGGATAAATGATGTAAAATTGATAACGCAAAGCTTGTTTTTCCCATACCCGGTCTTGCAGCGATTATGACTAAATCACCCGGGTGAAATCCGGTGGTTAATCTGTCTAAATCATAAAATCCTGTTGGTATTCCTGTGACTACTGTTTCTTTTTTTGAAAGCTCATTAATTATTTTTAAAGTCTCTTTTAAAACTTCTCCAAGGCTGTAATAATTTACTACTTCTTTATTTTCTGTTACTTGAAAAATTATACTTTCTGCTTCCTCTAATAAACTGTTAATATCAGATTCTTTATTTTTTGCTTTGGCAATTATCTTTTGTGCAGATTCTATTAAAGACCTTAAAACGGATTTTTCTTTGATAATATCAACAATCTGAAACGCTATATCAGGCGGAACGCTTTCTTCGGAAAGTTGGTATAAATAACTTATTCCTCCTACAAATTCTAATTTTCCTTTTTTTTCTAATCCATCTTTTAAAATGATTATTTCTAAAGGTTTACCTTGGTTGAATAAATCAATAATAGTTTCATAAATGATTTTATGTTTTTGAAGATAAAAATCATCAATTTTTAGCTTGGTAAGGACTGAGTCTGTGATTTCTGGGTAAACGATTAAACTTCCAAGGATTGCCCTTTCTGCATCCTCATCATAAGGCAGGAAGGGCAAATCCTTTAGAGTTTCCATGGCTTTCTATTATTTAGATTCTGGTACTACGTGTACTTTGATAGTTGCTGATACTTCAGGATGTAATTTAACTTGGATATTGTAGCTTCCAAGATTTCTAATTGGGCTTCTAAGCATTATTTTTTTCTTATCAACCTCAAGTTCTTTTTCTTTTAATTTTTCAGTAATATCTGATGTTGTAACAGAACCATACATTTTTCCAGTTACACCGATTGGTCTTTCTATTTCAATTTCAACGCCGTTTAATTTTTTAGCTAATTCAAAAGCTTTCTCTTTTTCTCTTTGGAGCTTTCTTGCTTTTTGAGCTAAAATATTGTCAATAAATCTTTTATTCTCTTCTGTTAATTCTAATGCTAACCCTCTTGGAATAAGATAGTTTCTTGCAAAACCTTTTTTAACTTCTATAACATCACCAATAGTTCCCCAGCCTTCTACGTCCTTAGTTAAAACAACCTTCATATTTCACCTCCTTAAACAATTACGTAAGGTATTAAAGCAAGTTGTCTTGCTTTTTTAATTTCAACAGATAATTTTCTTTGATGTTTAGCACAGGTTCCAGAAATTCTGCTTGGAGTTATTTTACCTCTTTCAGATATAAACTCTTTCAATGTTTCAATATCTTTGTAATTTGGCTCTTTTTTTTCTGCACAGAATTTGCAGTATTTTTTTCTTTTTTGAAAGTATGGTTTATTTTGAGTAACGTTAGCCATTTTTATTTTCCTCCTTAAAAAATTTTTAAAATGGTACATCTTCATCTGACTCAAAATCTTCGCCTGGTATGTTAAGGTCTTCCTCTGTTGAGGTCGATTTAATATTTCTATCTCCGGGCTTTCCAATTAAAGCTATTCTATCTGCTACAATTTTTACCTTACTTCTTTTCTCGCCAGAAGGTGATTCCCATCTATCCTGCCTTAATGATCCTTCAATAAGAACTTGATATCCTTTGCTCAACTGACTACCTAATCTTTCAGCAAGTTTTCCGTAGCTTTCAATGTCAAAAAAGGAAGTTTCTTCTCTCCACTCACCGTTCTTGTCCTTAAAATTTCTACTTACAGCTATAGAGAGACTTGTTACCTGCATACCACTGGGAAGGAATCTAACTTCTGGGTCTCTTGTAAGCCTTCCAATTAACATAACTCTGTTAAGCATAATTATGCCACCTCTTTATTCTCCTTTAGCAGTAGCTTTAGGAGTTTTTAATTTCATGTTTAAGAATCTAATTACATCTTCATTGATTCTTAAATTGTACTCCAATGTTGCCGGTAGATTGCTATTTCCTGTTTTAAAATTGATTAAGAAATAGTATCCAGAATTGAACTTGTTGATTGGATAGGCAAGATTTCTTCTTCCCCAGTTTTCTTCATTGTAAATCTCACCTTGATTTTGCTGGATTAAATCCTTGATAGCCTGAACTCTGGTTTTGATTTCCTCTTCAGACAAAGTTGGCTTAAGCACAAAAACTAACTCGTAATGTCTCATACATCTTCCTCCTTTTGGATGATTTTTATGTAAATCAGCCTTCCCGCCAATTTGCAGGAAAGCAAGGCTTCATACTAAATTTTTATTACACATATTCATAGATTTTTCTATACCATATTTTAACACATTTAAAATACATTCATTTGCATGAGCTAAAACTTTATCTAATAAGAATTTTTCTTCTTTCGTAAAAGGCGATAAAACATAATCAGATACTTCTTCCTTTTTTTCTGGCCTGCCTATTCCTATTTTTAATCTTGGAAATTCTTCTGTCTTAATTGTATTAATAATAGATTTTATCCCATTATGCCCACCACTTGAACCTTTTAACCTTAATCTCACTGCTCCAAGTGGCAGGTCTAAGTCATCGTAAACAACCAAGATTTCGGATGGTTTTATTTTATAGTCTTTAAGTATATTTAATACCGCATTGCCACTTAAATTCATATAAGTTTGTGGTTTTGCAATAATAACGTCATAATCAGGACATTCGAAAATGTGAGAAAAAGCTTTCTCTCTATATTTTCTATCGCAGTTTAAAGACTTAGCAACCAAATCAGCAACCATAAAGCCTACATTATGGCGAGTGTTTTTATACTTCTCACCCGGATTGCCAAGCCCTATTATTGCTTTAATCAATTATGCTGTTGCTCCTTCTCCCTCTTCGGCTGACACTTCTTCAACTTCTGGTTCAGAAACTACCGCAACAACTTCTTCTGGATGTGTCATAATCTTCACACCTTCTGGAGCTTGGATATCTCTAACGTGGAGAACATCTCCTAAATCAAGATTAGAAACGTCTATAACAATTTTTTCTGGAATGTTCCTTGGAGTTGTTCTTACTAAGATAGAATGTAAATGAGCTTCAAAGATACCACCTTTTTCCAAGCCTATAGCTTTTCCGGTAAATTCAACAGGGACTTCAATATCAAGCTCCAAGCCTTGTGTTACTTCGTAAAGGTCAACATGAATAGGTTCATCTCCTAAGTAGCTGTATTGAATATCTTTTAAAATGCATAATTTTGGCTCCGGATCTCCTTCAACTACTAAACTGATTAAGAAGTTTCCGTGTGGTTTTGAAAGTAATGATTTTTTGTTGATGTAAACTGAAATGTTCGGGTGCCCTTTGCCATAAACCTCTGCTGGTAAATAGCCTTTTTTTCTGTAATTTTTTAATTCGCTTTTAACAGCTTTTTCTCTTGGCAATGCTTTCCATTCTATGGTTTGAATCATTCTAAACTTCCTCCTTGTAAAATTTAAGTAAAAAAGTATTATATCACAAATTTGTATTTTTTTGAAAGTTGTTGTATAAGAGTGCTTTAAAATTTTTGTAAGTTTACCTTTTTTGTCATCCTGAGGACTTTAGTCCGAAGGATCTCCTCTTTTAAAAAAAGTGAGTAAGTGAGTAAGTGAGAGGTAAAAAGGGGGAGATTCTTCGCTTACGCTCAGAATGACAGGCAAGATAATATCTTTATCAAAATTTTTTTGGAACAGCCTCAGTTGTTGTATGAGAGTGCTTTAAAATTAAAGATTAAAAGGTTCTCAGTTGCAGCCATAGATTATTAAAAGTGAGAAAGTGAGAGGTTGGATGTTGGGGCAGTTCATGAACTGCCCGTACGTAAGTGAGATGCAAGAAGTGAAGCGTCTATTTAATTTTGTTTCCATTACTCTTCCTCTTATTTAAGGCTTTAGTTTTATCAAAATTCCCAATTTATCACCCAAAGCATAAATCATATGATATAATTATTTCTTACAATTTTTATAAAGGAGGAATATTTTATGGCAAAGGTTAAAATGAAAACTAATAGAACAGCAGCTAAAAGATTAAAAATCACTGCTACCGGAAAAGTTAAGTACACAAAGGGCGGAGTTTCTCACTACAACACTAAAAAATCTTCTAAAAGAAAAAGACAAGGAAGAAAGCCACAATACGTTCCAAAGAATTTAGAGCATAAAGTGAAAGCACTTTTACCAAACGATGTTTAATCGAAAAAAAATTAAGGAGGTAATTTAAAATGAGAGTTAAAGGACCGTCGTCAAAGAAGCATAAAAAGAAGATTTTAAAGCTCGCAAAAGGATACTACGGACAAAAGCACAGGTCTTACAGAAGAGCTAAAGAACAAGTAATGCACTCTCTAAACTATGCTTACAGAGATAGAAAAGATAGAAAAAGACAGTTTAGAGCACTTTGGATCACAAGAATTAACGCAGCTGCAAGATTAAACGGACTAAGCTACAGCCAATTTATCAACGGACTTAAAAAGTCTGGAATTGAGCTTGACAGAAAAATCCTTGCAGATATGGCTGTAAATGACATGGAAGCTTTTGCAAAATTAGTAGAAACTGCTAAAAAAGCATTACAAGCAGCTTAAGCAAGAGGCTTTTATGGATATAAAGGCTCAACTTCTTCAGCTTAAAGAGGAGATTAAAAAAGAAGTTCAAGATATTTTTGATGAAAAAGTTTTAAATGAAATAAAGGTCAAATATCTTGGAAAAAAAGGATTGATTACTTCTGTTTTAAAATCTCTTGGTAGTTTATCACCGGAGGAAAGAAAAGAAGTTGGGCAGCTTGCAAACTCTATTAAAGAGTTTTTAGAAGAAGCATTAAAAGCTAAGCAAGAAGAAATTGAAAAAAAGAAGCTTGAAGAAATTTTAAGAAAAGAAAGATTAGATATATCTTTACCGGCAGAATGGTTTGAGCCTTCTGCTTCTCATCCTGTTTTAACAACGTTAAAAGAGATTACGGAAATCTTTAAATCTATGGGTTTTACCGTAGAAAGCGGTCCGGAAGTTGAATATGAAGATTATAACTTTACAATGTTAAATATTCCGGAGCATCATCCTGCAAGAGATATGCAGGATACTTTTTATACATCTAACGGCATGCTTCTTAGGACTCACACATCGCCAGTTCAGATTAGAAGTATGCTTAAGAAAAAGCCACCTATTGCAATAGTAGCTCCAGGAAGAGTTTATAGAAAGGATATGGACCCAACCCACTCGCCAATGTTCCATCAGATAGAAGGTTTGATGGTCGATAAAAACGTAAGCTTCAAAGATTTAAAAGGTATCTTAAAAATATTCTTAGAAAACATTTTTGGCAAAGATATTCCAATCAGATTTAGACCAAGTTACTTTCCATTTACAGAGCCGTCAGCTGAGGTTGATGTAGGTTGCACTGTTTGCAAAGGTAAAGGATGCAGGGTTTGCAAAAATACAGGATGGCTTGAAATTCTTGGTTGTGGAATGGTTGACCCAAATGTGTTTAAAGCTGTCGGCATAGGCCCAGAGGATTATACCGGCTTTGCTTTTGGACTTGGAATAGAAAGAATAGCAATGCTTAGATATCAAATAACGGACATCAGACTCCTATTTACAAACGACCTAAGATTCAACCTTCAGTTTAGAGGTATAGAATGAAAGTCCCTTACTCGTGGATAAAAGAGTTTATAGATATAGACATTCCAGTCTCAGATGTAGTAGTAAAGCTAAACACTACAGGCATTGAAGCAACTTTTTATAAATTTGGGCAGTATATTCCAAATCTAACGACTGTAAAAGTTTTATCAGTCATAAAACATCCAGAAAAAGATAAGCTTTATATCTGTAAGGTTAGCGATGGCAGTAGAGAATATCAAATCATAACCGGTGCTGATAATGTAAAAGAAAATGATGTTGTAATTCTTGCAAAGGTTGGAGCTTTAATAAAAGGAAGAGAAATAAAGGCAGTATCTTTTGGTTCTTATACTTCAGAAGGAATGCTTCTATCATTGGAAGAGCTTGAGGTAGAAGAAAAATCAGAAGGTATTTTTATATTAGACGAAAACACGCCGGTAGGAGCAGACCCAAATAAGATTCTTGGTCTTGGAGAAGACTATATCTTAGAGATAGAAATTACGCCAAACAGAGGTGATGCGTTAAGTGTTAGAGGGCTTGCAAGAGAGATTGGAGCTATTTTTAATCTAAAAAGAAAAGAAATTCAGCCAAAGCCTGTTTTAACAGACAAAGAAACAGCTATCAATATTGAAACAGACAAAGTTTACAGATACATTGGAACAATTATAAAAAATGTAAAAATTAAAAACTCACCTCTTGATGTTAGATTAAAACTTATCAAATCCGGTATATCTGTAATAAACAACATCGTTGATATTACTAACTATGTATTACTTCAAGAAGGGCAGCCACTGCATGCTTTTGACCTTGATAAGCTTGAAGGTGGTATAACAGTCAGGTATGCGAAAGAGGGTGAAAAAATAATCACCTTGGACGGTCAAGAAAAAGAGTTAAAACCTACCGATGTAGTAATAGCTGACAGTAAAAAAGCCTTAGCTATAGCCGGCGTTATTGGTGGAGAAAACTCCAAGATTGATGAAAATACTAAAAACATCTTGCTTGAGGCAGCAGTTTTTGACCCGGCAAGCGTTAGAAAAACATCAAAAAGACTTGGAATTTTAACAGATTCTTCTTACAGATTTGAAAGAGGTGTAGATGTAGAGCATACATCTAAAGCATCAAACTTTGCTACCCAGTTGATTTTAAACTTAGCCGGCGGAGAAGTTGAAGCTTATAAAGATGTCTACGTTAAACCTTACACACCAAAGACGGTAGTATTAAAGCCGGAGTTTGTAGAAAAAGTTCTTGGTGAAAAAATCAAGGCGTCAGAGATTAAATCTACTTTAGAAAGATTAGAAATACCTACCCAAATTCAAGAAAATCAGATCAACGCTGAAATTCCACCCTTTAGAGCTTATGACTTAGAAAGACCGATCGATTTAATTGAAGAAGTAGCAAGAATTTATGGTTATGACAACTTTACACCAACCTATCCAAGAGTTCCGGTTGAAGCGTATGAAAAATCTTTATACTATGACTTTGATAACAAAGTAAGAACTTACTTTTTAGATAATGGATTTACAGAAGTTTTAAACTACACTTTCACATCAGAAGAAATCTATAATGCTTTAAAACTTCCTATTCCTGAGATTAAAATAACTAACTATATCTTAAAATCCCACAGCATTTTAAGAGATAGGATTGTAGTTAGCCTGCTTGAAAACCTAAAAGAAAACTTAAGATTTGGAAGAAAAGATTTATCTATTTTTGAGCTTTCATCTACATTCTTTAAGGATTTTGAAGAGATAAGAGTAGGATGTTTAGCAGTTGGAAAGCTTGTTGAGGGGTTTAACTACACAGAAAAAGAAAGAAGATTTAGCACAACTCACAGTTGGAACTTTTTAAAGCTAAAAGGTGTAGTAGAAAATCTGCTTAATAAGCTTGGAATCAAAAACTATCAGCTTACAGATGAAAATATAGAAGTATTTTTACATCCATATGGATCTGCAAACATACAGGTCAACGGCTATGACATAGGATTTATTGGAAAAATCCATCCTGAGATAGCACATAAGCTTGAAATACCAAAAGACACTTACGTAGCAGAGTTAAAATTAAGACATGTTCCAAGAGAGATTGAAAAGGAAAGCTTGTTAGATGGATATCTTTTCACATACTATCTTAAAAAAGAGCCGGTAGTATTCCAAGAACTGCCAAAATTCCCATCAGCTTATAGAGACCTTGCCTTTGTAATTGATGAAAGTGTAAAGGTTGGCAAACTTAAAGAAGATATATTAAAAGCTTCTAAATACGTAAAAGAAGTTAAACTTTTTGATGTATATTTCTTATCTGAAAATAAAAAAAGCGTTGCCTTTAACGTTGAGTTTTTCAATCCAGAGAAAAGCTTGTCTGACGAAGAGGTCAATATCATAGTTGAAGAAATTTTAAATAAACTTAAATTAAATTATCCTGATATTAGTTTAAGAACTTAGGAAGGAATCAGGAGCTGAAAGATTTGAAGATAAATTTATTTTATATAAATTACATAAGGCTTACCTGCGGGGTACGATAGGGATGGTGTAGATTTTTCTGGGCTATAGACAAAGAAAAGGGAGGTCTACATTCTGTAAAGACCAGGTAGCTTCTCTACGAAGCTCGAAGGTCTTACAGTGCGACCACCCACTTATTGGGGCTGTGCTCAGAGCATGGCTAACCATCCCGTCGGCTTCTGTGGGGGCCTTTTTCAGCCCTGACCTTCCAAGAAATTGGGAGGTCACATTGAAAGAAGAAATAAGAAAAAAGATACTTACAAAGAGAGAAGTTTATCCAGATTGGGAAGAGGATTCTCTTAAAGTACTAAAAAACCTTCTAACCTTATCATGGTTTTTTGACTATAATGTATTTATGCTCTACTATCCCCACAGAAAAGAAGTTGACACAAAACCTATAATCAACCATCTATTAAATCTTTCTAAAATCGTACTACTTCCAAAAGTTAAAGGACCCGATATTCTACCTATTCAAATTCATGATTTAGAAAATTTGTATATTGGTTACGGCGGAATAAAAGAGCCAAGAGGGAATGTTTATGAAGGAAAAATTGACGTAGTGATCGTCCCGGCTGTAGCCTTTGATATACATGGGTACAGATTAGGCTACGGAAAAGGTTACTATGACAGATTTTTGCCAAAAATTGAACCAGTTATTAAAGTTGGTTTGGCATTTGATTTTCAAATTTTAGACAAAATTCCACATGACCCTCATGATGTTAAAATGGACTATATTATTACACCCACACAAATTTACAAAACAAAAAAGGAGGATTAAAAATGACAGAAATATTAGTTGGTTTATCTTCTGCAATTTTGGCAGGCGGAGCCGGATTTTATGCAAGCAAAATAACAATTGAGAAAAAACTAAAAGAAAAAGAAGAAGAGTACAAAAAAGTATTAGAAAGAAAAGAAGAGATTGAAAAACAAGCAATAACTGAAGCTGAAAGAATCAAAAAAGAAGCTGAAAGAGAAGCTGAAAGAATTTTAAAAGAGATTGAGAAAGAAGCTAAGCTAAAAGCCTCAGAAATAGAAAGGGAGGCTTTAAAGCTTAAAGAACAACAAGAATTCATTATAGAAAAAGAACTTTTAAAGAGAAAGCAAGAGCTTGAAAATGAGCTTAAACAAAAGAGAGAAGAGCTTCAAAACTTGGAAAAACAGCTTTTGATGAGAGAGTCCCAGTTAGAAAAGAGACTTGCAAGAATTGAACATAAAGAAGAGGAAATAACAAAAAGAGAGCAAGAAATACACAAATTAGAAGAAGAGATTAGAGCTTTAGAAAATATTTTAAAAGAAAGAGAAGAAAAGCTAAAAAATGCAGAACAGCAATACATTCTTGAACTTCAAAGAATAGCAAGCATGACAAAAGATGAAGCAAAAGCAGAGCTTATGAAGAAAGTTGAAGAAGAGGCTAAACTTGAAGCTGCTAAATTAATGAGAGAGATAGAAGAAGAGGCAAGAAAACAGGCAGAAAAAGAAGCTAAATGGAACCTTGTGACGGCAATACAAAGATTAGCACCAGAAGTAACAACATCTTATACTGTCTCGGTAGTTGACCTTCCAAGCAATGACATAAAAGGAAGAATCATCGGAAGAGAAGGAAGAAATATAAGAGCTTTTGAGCTTGCAACAGGCGTTGACTTAATCATTGATGATACACCAGATATAGTAACAATATCATCCTTTGACCCATTAAGAAGAGAGATAGCAAAAACAGCTTTAGAAAGACTTATAGCAGATGGAAGAATCCACCCAGGAAGAATTGAAGAAGTTGTTGAAAAAGTGAAAGAAGAAATGGATCAGCATATAAGAAAGCTTGGAGAAGAAACATGTTTAGAACTTGGATTTACTGACGTCCATCCTGAACTTTTCTACTACATTGGAAAATTAAACTACAGAACATCTTATACACAAAACGTACTGCTTCATACAAAAGAGGTTGCATACTTAGCAGGTATGATGGCTGCAATGCTTGGACTTGATGAAAAGAAAGCAAGAAGGGGCGGACTTATGCATGATATAGGAAAAGCAATATCTCATGAAGTTGGAGGTGCCCACTCTAAGGTTGGTGCTGAGATTGCAAAAAGATATGGAGAGCCAGATTATGCAATAAATGCTATCCTTTACCACCATGGAGACGAGCCAGCAAGATACCCGGAAGCTGTATTAGTTGCTGCTGCTGACGCACTTTCTGCTGCAAGACCAGGAGCAAGAAGAGAAGTATTACAATCTTACATAAATAGACTTGAAAAAATAGAGGCTATAGTCAACTCATTTGAAAATGTAGAAAAATCTTTTGCAATTCAAGCAGGTAGAGAAGTTAGAGTTATCGTCAATGCAGAAAAATTATCCGATGAAGAAGCATACTTACTTACAAAAGAAATTGCTAAAAGAATAGAGAATGAGCTTGATTTTCCAGGACAGATAAAAGTCGTAACAATCAGGGAATCAAGATTTGTCGAAGTGGCAAAGTAAAACAGATTAATTTTATTTAATAATATTAGCAAGAAAGTCCCCACCTTACAAAAGGTAGGGGAGGAATTGCTAAAACCGAGACTGTTCTAAAATTTTTGTAAGTTTACCTTTTCTCGTCATCCTGAGGACTTTAGTCTGAAGGATCTCCTCTTTTAAAAATGAGAAATGGAGAAGTGAGAAATGAGAGGTAAGAAAAGAAGGAGATTCTTCGCTTCTCTCAGAATGACAATCAAAAGGTTAATTAATTTTTAAACTTAGTCAAAATTTGGAACACTCTCATACTGGGAATGGCAAAATGACGAATTTCACAAACTTTTTTGTCATCCAATCTTTAGATTTTTTGTTAACGGTTAGAATAAGACTATCAGAACATCCGTTTTAAAGCTGTCTTTTTTAGTATTTTTTCATGTTTTTATTTTCAAAGTTTATTTAACGTTTTTCTCAATCAATTCCTTCGGACTTGTCTTTACTTTTACAAGCTTTGTTCCTTCTGGCGTTTCTACTACCATAAACTTTTCACCATTCTCTTTTTGAATATAACCAACCGTTGCCTCTAATCCTGTAAAAGGTCCTATATCTGGGAGTGGAGGTAAATCCACTTTCCCAGCATAAGAAAATCCTATGTTCAATAATGTTAATAAAATTAAAGTTTTTTTCATAATATATCCTCCATAATTACCTCTCACGTCTTACGTTTCACGTTTTGCTTTAAATCATTCTGGCAAATAATAAATTGCAAGATTCACTACCCCATTTAACATTCCACCCTCTTTTTTTATAGAAACATTCTCTGCACTTATAAATCTTTCAGACTTTGCTATCTCATCTAAAAAGTTTTTTATAGAATTAAAATTTCCAGAAACATTTGCAGTAATGCTGATTTTTTTAAGCTTTATAGCATTTTCTGGAATTTTCTGCTCTTCCTTTTTATCCTTATTTGGCGTAGGATTAAACACCTCTAACCTATCAGTATTTTTATTGTAATATAGGATTACATCTTCTTCTTTTTCAACTTTGAAAGAGTTTAAAGTTAACATACTTTTCTTTGCGCTTAAAGATACAACATCTAAAATATCATCTAAATTTGGTTTTGGCGGGATAATTTTTTTCATTACTTCAAGTTTGTTTTCAATGTTTTTTAGGTTGGCTTTAACCTGTTGTAGTTTTTTTTCTAAGACAAGTTGAATTTGTGGATTTACAGATGATTTTAAAAGCTCCAACTCTTTTTCAAGATTCTGGACATCTTCGCTTAAAGTTTTATACTCATCATATTTTGGGGAAATTAAAATTATGAAGATAAGATATAAAACTGCACCTGTTAACGCAATTAATAAAAAAGCTTTTTGCCATCTTGGAGTTTTTTCCCATTGTTCTTTTATATTCACTAAATCCATTATACTCCCTCTCTTTTTTCTGCAGTTTGATTTTTAAGTTCGAGTGTAAAATTATAGAAAATAATATTTGCTGGTGACGTTTTCTTCTCTGTTGCATTAAAGACGATATCTTTATAAGAACTGCTAAGAGATTTATAGTATCTTGCTATAAGTTCTGGCTTGAGAGAATTTCCAGTAATTTTTCCGGAGTCTTTTGATATTTCAACAGATTCAAGCCATAATCCATCAGGTATTGGTAAAACAACACTATTCAATTTTGGTGTTAAAGATTTTCTTGAATCTGCTAAATATTGAAAAGTTTTAAATCTTAACTCTAACTTATCTTTTTGTTTCTCTTGCTCGGCTATTGCTTTTTTTAGTTGGTTTATTTTGTTTTCTATAGCCTTTAATTTTTCTTTTTCTGCGACAAGTTCTGTTTTTCTTTGATACAGGCTATTAATTTGCAATTCTAAGTAAAAGTAATAAAATAATAAACTCACTATTAAAATAACCGGTAGTAAGATTACGAGAAATTTATTTACATTTTCCAATTTTAAGTATTTTAGACTAATAGATGGTATGGCTACAGCCGATCCTCTTTTTTTCTTTCCTGGATTTAGGTTTATTTTTATCATTCTAACCCTCTATATGCTAAGCTTATTGATGTATTATAAATTTGTATCGGAAAATTACCACTATATTTTATGTTTAATGAAAGAACTGAATCAATATCTTCAAGAATAAACCTTGTACTAAATTTTAACTGTGTATATGCTTTTATTTCTGGATACTTTACAAACAATCCTGAAGTATATATTATTTTTGGTTCTTGTAATGTAAGGAAGAAATAATTTATCTCATTTATTAATCTCATAACTTCTTGCTCTTTTGCGTCTGGATCGAGCATTTCGTAAAGTTTAAAATTCATTTCTATTGGTTGTATTATTACATTATTGTTAGAAAATAACAAATAAGAATCATTTTTATCAAGATGGATCAAACAGATATTTTTTTCTTCCTTGTTCTTATCAACCTTTTCTTTTTGTAAAAATGCCAAGTTTAATAATGCCATTGCTGATGGTTCTATTATATCAACTTCGATCTTAGCATTTTCCGCGACTTCTAATACTCGATTTATTTGTTTATTTTTCGCAATGACAACTACAATATCATAAAAATCTTTATCTTCATGTATTATTGAATAATCGTAAACAGTTTCAGCTTTTAAGTTTTCTATATCTTCTTTAATATTCCATTCTATTGCATCAATCATTTCTTTTTCACTAACTTTTGGGAGTTTTAAATTTTTAATTAAGACCGCTGACACAGGAATGCTAAAATTGGCAATTTTTACATTTAAACCTCTTCTTTCAAGTTCCTGTCTTAAGATAAATCCATCTTGTTCATTATCTCCAGTAAGCTGTATTTCAAATGGCATAATTGAAAATATTAAATCTTCACCATCTTTCTCTAAAATTGACACTCTTGCATAATCTGTATCAAGCTCTATTCCTGTAAACACTTTGTTTTTTTTGGAAATGGGTAAAAACCTATCTAAGGATGGTAATTTAATTTTATCCAATTTCATTTCCTCGAAATTATTATATTTATAATACTATAAATCATTTCGGAAAAATTTTCTTAAAGTTTAAAAAATGAAAGTTAACTGCCTATGTTTTATAACTTATAATTTTTTACTCTACCGTAACAGTTTTTGCTAAGTTTCTTGGTTGGTCAACATCTTTGCCAAGTATAACAGCTATATGGTAGGCAAGTAATTGCAATGGAACTGATAAAACTATTGGATATAGGTTTTCATCTGAAACAGAAGGAATTTTAATAGCTTCATTTGAAAGTTCTTTTATCTCTTTATCTTCTGAATCTGTAAGGGTTATTACGATACCTTTTCTTGCTTTTACTTCTTGAATATTAGAGATCATCTTTTCATATAAGCTATCTTTTGGAGCTAAACATACCACCGGAAGGTTTTCGTCTATCAGTGCAATAGGTCCGTGTTTCATTTCTCCGGCTGGGTATCCTTCTGCATGGATGTAAGAGATTTCTTTAAGTTTTAATGCTCCTTCAAACGCAATAGGATAATTTAAACCTCTACCTAAGAATAGAAAATCCTTAGCATTATGGTATTTATAAGAAATTTCTTCTATGATCTTATCTTCTTTTAAAACTTCGTTTATAAGCACTGGTAAATGGTTTAACTTTTTGTGATACTCTTCAAATTCCGACGCTGTTATATTTCCACTTTCAAGCCCTGATTTTAAAGCAAAAAGTAATAATGTAATTAGCTGAGCTGTAAAAGTTTTTGTTGCTGCAACTCCAATCTCCGGACCGCAGTAGGTGTATAAAACATAATCACTTTCTCTTGATAAAGAACTACCTACCACGTTGACAATAGATAAAACTTTTGCTCCTTTTCTTCTTGCATCGATTGCTGCAAATCTTGTGTCTGCCGTTTCTCCAGATTGGCTGATTGCTATAATCAATGTTTTATCTGAAACCGGAAAGTCTCTGTATCTAAACTCAGAAGCATAATCAACTATAACAGGTATTTTTACATACTTTTCTATCCAGAATTTGCCGACTAATCCTGCATGGTATGATGTTCCACAAGCTATGATCACAATATTTTGAATTTTATCCAACTGCCTAAAAACAGGATTGTCTAAGTTTGAAAAAAATCCTGCAAGCGTATCTGTGATTGTTCTTGGTTGTTCGTATATTTCTTTTAACATGAAGTGTTTATAACCACCTTTTTCAGCAGCAGCTATGTCCCAGTTCACAGTAAATGGCTTTTTTTCTTTTTTATCTCCGTTTATATCGTAAATTTCTACTTTATCTTTTGTTAAAACTGCTATTTCTTCATCATCAAGAGTAATAAATTTCTTAGTGTATTCTAAAATGGCTGGTATGTCGGAAGCTATAAAGTTTTCACCTTCTCCAAGCCCGACGATTAAGGGGCTACCCTTTCTTAGTCCTATTATTTTATCCGGCTCTAAGGTAGAGATAACTCCAATAGCATAAGCTCCTTCAAGCTGTTTTGCCACTTTTAAAACAGTATTTAAAAGATTTCCATCGTATAAATCTTCTATAAGATGTGCGATTACTTCTGTGTCTGTCTGAGATTTAAAAGTATAGCCTTTGTTTATAAGCATTTCTTTTAATGAAGCGTAGTTTTCTATTATTCCGTTGTGAACTACTGCTATAGTTCCACTTTTACTTATATGTGGATGGGCGTTTTCTATAGATGGTGGTCCATGGGTTGCCCATCTTGTGTGTGCTATACCAATCGAACCATTTATATCCTTACCCCATAAATACTCTTGTAAATCCTTTACTTTACCAACCTGCTTTTCAATAATTATCTGTTTTTTATTCTCATCCAAGACAGCAATACCTGCAGAATCATACCCTCTATACTCTAATCTCTGAAGTCCATGAAGTAGCACCGGTACTGCTTTTCTATGTCCTATATAACCAACAATTCCACACATTTACTATTTCCTCCAGGTATCCTCTCACTTTCTCACTCTTTCCTTGCATTTAAGATTATCTCTTTCATCTTTTTTACTGCTTCGTATAATCCCAAGAATACGGCATTTGCAATAATAGAATGTCCTATGTTTAACTCTTCAATTTCTTTTATCTTTGCTATCTCTGAAACATTTTGATATGTTAGACCGTGTCCTGCATACACTTTTAAACCTTTTTCTTTAGCATATTTTGCAGCTTTTTTTATTCTTTCAAGTTCCTTTTCTACATTTTTACCATAAGCATTTGCGTATTCGCCTGTATGTATCTCTATCGCATCAGCACCTACTTCTACAGATGCGTCTATCTGCTCATAGTCTGGGTCTATGAATAGGCTAACTGTAATACCTTGCTGTTTTATTGGCTTAATAAAATCTTTAAGGTAATCTATCATAGAGACAACATCTAATCCGCCTTCTGTAGTAATTTCTTGTCTTTTTTCTGGGACTAAGGTGACGTTGTTTGGCAGTGCTTCTAATGCTATATTTTGCATCTCATAGGTTGGCGCCATTTCTAAGTTTATAGGGATATTTGTGTCTTTTAGTTCACACTTTAATCTAAATAAGTCTTCATCTTGTATGTGTCTTCTATCTTCTCTTAGATGTAATGTTATTTGGTCAGCTCCAGCTTCAATGGCTATTAAAGCTCCTTTTATTGGGTCTGGCTCTGTTGTTTTTCTTGCCTCTCTAAGGGTCGCTATATGGTCTATATTAACTCCAAGTCTCATTTTGCTTACCTTTCTGATTTTAGTTTTTTAAAAGCTTCTTTTGCTGCCTTTGCCTCTGCTTCTTTCTTAGATTTTCCTTTTCCTGTTGTTTTTATCTCTTCAACATGACATTCTACTGTAAATGTTTTATCGTGCTCAGGACCTTCTGATGAGATTAATTTGTATGTTGGTATTTTACCATAAAGTCTTTGGGTTTCTATCTGTAATAGAGATTTATAATCTCTTGGTAGATTTTCCTGCTGTATGTCATTTATGACTATTTCTTTAAAATTTTTGTTGAATATCTCTCTTGGTATATCTAAATTATACTGACAGTCTGTATATATTGCTCCAAAAACTGCTTCAAACACATCACAAAGGAGCGATTCTCTCTCTGCTCCTTTTTGAGATTTTTCACCTTTGCTTATCAAAACGAAATCTTGAAAATATATATTTCTTGCCAATTTTGACAAGTAAGCTTCGCTTACAATAGCAGACCTATACTGAGAAAGTTCTCCTTCTCTTGCATGGGGAAACTGTTTAATGAGAATTTCACTGATGATTAAAGAGATAACCGCATCTCCAAGAAATTCTAAAACTTCATAATCTGGTATTTTTTTATGATATTCAGCTACAAAAGACCTATGAGTTATAGCTGCTAGCAGTAGGGATTTATCTTTAAAAGTATATCCAATAATTTGTTCAAGCTGTTTTACTTTATCTTTAAACTCTCCGACTGATTCGTAATTATCAGCAGATAGATTTCTTTCTTCCATACCATTTTATTTAATCTTCAAAAGCCTTAAATGCTAAGCAGGCATTGGTTCCACCGAATCCAAATGAGTTAGATATTGCAACTTTTACAGAATATTCTATCGCTTTGTTTGGTACATAATCTAAATCACATTCAGGGTCCGGATGTTCGTAGTTTATTGTTGGTGGAATAATTCCATTTTTGATAGTTAAAACGGTTGCAACTGCTTCGACTGCGCCTGCTGCACCAAGAAGATGTCCTATCATTGATTTATTTGAGCTAACTTTTAGTTTGTATGCGTGGTCTTTAAACACTTCTTTTATCGCCAATGTTTCTATTTTGTCGTTTAATGGAGTAGATGTTCCATGAGCATTAATATAATCAACCTCATCTGGGTTGATTCTTGCATCGTTTAGAGCCATTGTTATAACTCTTTTTGCACCGTCTGCATCGGCACATGGAGCTGTGATATGGTAAGCATCACCTGTTAATCCATATCCTACAACTTCTGCATAAATTTTAGCTCCTCTTTTCTTTGCATGTTCTAACTCTTCTAAAACCACTATACCGGCACCTTCACCCATTACAAAGCCATCTCTTTCTAAATCAAATGGTCTTGATGCTTTTTGAGGCTCATCGTTTCTTGTTGATAAAGCTTTCATGTTAGCAAATCCAGCAATTCCAAGTGGTGTAATAGCAGATTCTGTTCCGCCTGCTATCATAATGTCTGCATCGCCTCTTTGAATTATTTTAAATGCATCACCAATGGAATGTGTTCCTGTTGCACATGCTGTTACAACACAAGAGTTGGGACCTTTAAACCCAAACTCTATGGATATATAGCCTGCTGCCATGTTAGAGATTCCAGAAGGGATAAAGAAAGGAGAAACTCTCCTTACTCCTTTTTCCATTACTACCTTCTGTTGTTCTTCAATGTCCCTCAAGCCGCCGATACCGGTTCCGACTATAACACCAGCCTTTGTTAAGTCAATCTTGTCAAGTTCTAATCCAGAGTCTTGTATTGCTTCTTTTGCTGCTATTACAGCAAACTTAACAAAATCACTCATTCTTTTTAGTTCCTTGGAATCTAAAAACTGCTCTGGATTGAGATTTTTAACTTCCCCGGCTATGATTACAGGTAATCCTATAGCAACTGGGTCAAATCTTTTGATTACGTCTATACCGCTAACGCCCGAAACAAGATTTGACCAAAAGTCTTTTACGTTATTACCTATTGGTGTTACAGCCCCTAAACCAGTAACGACGACTCTTCTCATATCTATTACCCTTGTTTTGATTTAATATAGTCTAAAACATCTTTAACAGTTGCAATTTTTTCAGCGTCTTCATCGGGTATTTCAACGCCAAACTCTTCTTCAAAAGCCATGATTAACTCAACTACGTCTAAGGAATCTGCCCCTAAATCATCTACAAATCTTGCTTCAGGTGTGATTTTTTCCATCTCAACACCGAGTTGGTCTGCTATAATCTCTTTTACTCTTTGCTCAACTGACATTTTTATTACCTCCTATATTTAAAATTTTTTAATACATTCCACCGTTTACGTGAATAATTTCACCGGTTATATAACTTGCCAAATCAGATGCTAAAAATAACACAACGTTTGCAACGTCTTCTGGCTTTCCAAATCTGCTTAAAGGTATCTGTTTAAGATACTGAGCTTTAATATCTTCCGGCAGCTCTGCGGTCATATCAGTTTCTATAAAGCCGGGGGCAACTGCGTTAACGGTAATATTTCTTGATGCAAGTTCTTTTGCTAAGGATTTTGTAAATCCTATCAATCCAGCTTTTGTGGCTGCGTAGTTTGCCTGTCCTATATTTCCAATAAAACCAATAATAGAGCTTATATTTATAATCCTTCCGTATCTTTGTTTAATCATTAGTTTTACAACTTGTTGAGTAATTTTAAACGTACCGTTTAGATTTACATTGATAACGCTGTTCCAATCTTCTTCTTTCATTCTGATGAAAAGTGTATCTTTTGTAATTCCTGCGTTGTTAACAAGTATATCAATTTTTCCTTGTGTAAAGCTGTTTATCTCTTCGAAGCTTTTTGAAACATCTCCGGCCAAATCTAAATCTATTCCAAATGCTTTAACGTTATATTCTTTTTCAATATTATTTGCTAAAACTTCAGCTGATTTTCTATCTCTACCAGTAATGATTACATTGGCTCCAAGCTTTGCAAATTCTACTGCAATTGCTTTACCAATACCTCTTGTAGAGCCTGTTATAAGTGCATTTTTACCAGCAAAATTTAGCATTCTAACCTCATTTAATAAAAAATTGTTAATATTTTACCACAAAATGATAAAATTTTAGTCATATTGTGAAATGTTGTGATAGATGACATGTAAAAGACTTTAAAAATACTCGTCACTTCTCACTTTCTAACATCTTTTGAATTTTCAACCGTATATAATATATGTAAAATTTTAATACGTCGGGTGAGAAATTTAACAAAAACATGAGATTTTTCGCCGGCTGTAGAATGACGGAATAGGTTATCCTTCCTTTAATGTTTATCATTCAACCTTTTCCTGTCATCCTGAGGACGTAAGTCCGAAGGATCTCTTTTTTAAAAATTGATGAAAAATGAGATTCTTCGCTGACGCTCAGAATGACAGAATTAGGATGTAAATGAGATTCTTCACAGCCTCAGGATGGCAAGGTAAGAGTAGGAACAATTCATGAATTGCCCTTACAAAAGTAGAGTTCTTTGTATTATAATAAGTGTTTGACAATACATTAAAATAAACATTAAACCGAGCAATTATTTAGTGATTATAACCAAGTCTTAGCAGCAACAAAAATTAATTAGAAAATAATAAAGAGGTTTCCAGCCTTGAGCACATTTATAACCAATCATGGAAACAAAGACCTTAAAAGAAGACTGCAGGAACTTATAGAAATCAGCAGAGAGCTAAAATTTCTCGTTGGGTTCTTTTATTTCTCAGGAATAAAAGAATTCTATGAAACTTTAAAAAATCTCTACGACGAAGGCAAGCTTTCACAGGAGCATATAAAAATCTTAGTTGGATTAAGTGTAGACAAAGACAACTATGGACTCTATGAAGTAGCAACAAAGCTTAAAAGTAAAGACGAGTATTTTCAAGCTTTAATAAACTCTGTAAAGATAGCTTTTACAAGCCAAGAGCTAGATAATGAAGATATACACGAGCAAGTTAATTTTTTTGTAAAACTTTTAGAAGAAAAAATAATAGTCATAAGAAAGACTAGGGAGCCGAATCATTCAAAGCTTTATCTATTTAAAACAAAAGAAATATCAGCACCACATCTTTTTATAACAGGTAGCAGCAACCTAACAAGAGCAGGACTTGTAATCCAAAATGAGTTTAACGTTGAGATAAAAGACTATGGATTTGAAGAAGCAGAAAAGTATTTTGATGATTTATGGAAAGATTCAATAGCATTGTCAGAAGATGATGTGAAAAAGTTAATTAATACTATTAGAAATGAGACTGGGTTAAAAGATGTAGACCCATTTTCAGCTTATGTTTATCTACTAAAAACATACATTGATACTCATAAGACAAAAGACATAAATAAAGACCTTATAGACCTTATGACGAAAAGAGGTTATAAAACATACTCTTATCAGATAGAAGCTGTTTCTCAGGCTATTGCAAACTGTAAATCTCACGGTGGAACGATTTTAGCCGATGTTGTAGGTCTTGGAAAAACCGTTGTTGCATGCATGGTAGCAAAGGCATTAGGAAAAAGAGGTATAGCCATAGCACCACCTCATCTTATTGGACCTGATGACAAATCTACAGGATGGAAAAAGTATTTAGAAGATTTTGAGCTGTATGGCTGGGAAACTTTCTCCGTTGGAAAGTTAGATAAAGCCTTAGAGTTTGTCAGAGAGCATGATAGCATAGAAGTTGTAATAGTTGACGAAGCACACAGATTTAGGAATGAAAATACTCTTAGCTATCATTATCTTAAAGAGATATGCAGAGGGAAAACAGTACTACTTCTAACAGCAACACCTTTTAACAACAGACCTTCTGACATTTTCGCACTTTTAAAACTCTTTACCATACCAAAAAAATCAACCATTGTATTTGACGAAGACCTTAAATCTAAATTTGAAGAGTACGAAAACCTTTTTAATAAACTTTCTTACATAAAAAACCATCATGGCTCTCCAAACAAGAAAAAAAGAGAAAGAGCTTTAAACTACTATAAAGAAATTTTTGGTAAAAATAATGTAGTGGTAGAAATAGACAAAGTAAAAACAGAGACTAAGGAATTAGCAAGACATATAAGGTCAATACTTGAACCGGTAGTAATAAGGAGAAATAGGCTTGATTTAAAGCATTACAAAGAAAAGATTGACCTGCCAGAAGTTAAAGACCCAATAGAGTGGTTCTATAAGCTTACAAAAGAGCAGTCAGAATTTTATGATGAAGTAATATCAGCTTTTAAAGAGGAAGAGCTGGGAGGAAGGTTCAAAGGTGCAATCTATATTCCAATTAAATATGAAAAAGGCATTAAAGATGACGATGAGCCAAAGTTAAAAGAAGAAGAAAGCTTTCTACTTACATATCAAAGAAACCTTTATGACTTTATGAGAAGGCTTTTAGTTAAAAGATTTGAAAGTAGCTTTGGCTCATTCTATGAAAGTATAAAAAGATTTAAAAGCATTCATGAAACAGCTTTAGATTTTATTGAAAAAACAAATAAGTTTATCCTTGATAGAAAACTAATGGAAGATTTAACAGAAAAAGACCCGGATGAGATTTTAAAAGAGCTTGAAAAATATGAGCAAAATTTAAAAGAGCAAAAGACAAACGCTGAATATTACAAAGTTTACGACTTAAGTAAGTTTAAACAAAAAGACAAATTTATAAAAGACATACAAAACGACATAAAGCTGTTTGATGAGTTTTTACAGAAGATGGAAGAATTAAAACTTACGCAAAACGACCCAAAGGTAGATGAGCTTGTAGAAGGTGTTGAAAAGTTTTTAAAAGAAGGTAGAAAAGTTGTCATATTTACAGAATATACAGATACTGCAAAACATTTAGATGAAATACTTAAAAAACATTTTAAAAATAAAGTCTTAGTAGCCTATGGAAGCATAGGAAAAACAACCTTTGAAGAGATAGCAAAAAATTTTGATGCACAGTATAAACATCAAGAAGATAAATATAAAATCCTGCTTACGACGGATAAACTTTCTGAAGGATACAACCTAAACAGAGCAGGAGCGGTTATAAACTACGATATACCGTGGAATCCTGTTAGAGTTATACAAAGAGTTGGAAGAATAAACAGGATAGGCAAAAAAGTATATGATGAGATATACATAGTAAACTTCTTCCCAACAGAACAAGGAGCCGATATAGTAAGGTCAAGACAGATAGCCCAAACAAAGATGTTTATGATTCATAGCATACTTGGAGAAGATGCTAAAATCTTTGACCCATCAGAAGAGCCAGAAGCATCAAAACTCTACAAGAGATTAAACGAATACAGAGAAGATGAAGAAGAAAGCTTCTTTACAAAAGTTAGAGATGAGCTTAGTCAGATAGAAGAAAGCTATCCGGAGGTTATAAAAGAAATACAAAACATGCCTCATAGAGTAAAAACCGCTAAGCAGTCTGACAAAAACGAGCTTATGGTCTTTATAAGAAAAGGCAAAGACTTATTTGTAGGCTATAAAGATTATGCAGAAAGACAACCAAAAACAGTAAGCTTTGAAGAAGTTTATGAGAAGATAAAAGCTACTCCGGAGACAGAAAGATTAAAGATATCAAAGGATTTTTGGACTAATTACAAAATGGTTTTTGATAAAAAAGCATACATAAAAAGAAAACCTAAACCAAGAGCCACAGAAGAAAAAGCTTTTAACCTATTAAACGATTTGAAAAATAGAGACATTGGAGAGTTAAGGTCCTTTGTTTTAGCTTTAATTAAAGATATTGAGGAGTATTCAAGCCTTTCAGAGTATATCTTGCAAAGAATAATCAAGATTGAAAAGCATCTTGATAACATAGAAAAAGTAAAAAAAGAGTTAGAAGAGATTAAAAAAGAGATTGGAGAAGATTTTATAGAGAGAGTAGAAAGTCAGTTAAAATTGTTAGATTTAGAAAATCAAGAAGTTATTATGGCAGTAGAAAATCAGAAGTTTACAGATGAGATGTAGAAGGTGAAAGGTGGAGATTTTTCGCCGATTTGTAGAATGCCACCAGATGAGATCCTTCGGCCTCAGGATGACAAAGAACGACCTAATGGTGTCATTCTGAGCGAAGCGAAGAATCTCTTGTTTTTTATTGATTTTCTCACCAAACGTATATTTAAATGCTATAATATCCTGCATTGAATTAAAAAATTGAGAAAGTCAGCCGATGGATAAGCTTTCAGACCTTGCAAAGGATTTTTCACTTGAAAATTTAGAAAGATACTTATTAGACAAAGGATTTACTGTTGATATAAGCCCAGCTCATTACACTCAAGATATTGAAGAAAAATATAACATATTAGACATAAAAGAAATTGGATACATTAGATTAAAGCAAGATGCAGATTTAGTAGTTTTTGCTATTAAGATTAACAACCTTACAGAAAGGACAAGTAAGAAAAATCAGTTTGATATTGCTAAAAGACTTTTAGAAAGATATCAAAAGTTTTATGGACTATTTGTATTTTATGATGATAATAAAAACTTTAGACTTTCTTTTGTGTTTAAGACTACCCATGGCACAAAGGCAAAGTATAGCCACTACAAAAGATTTACATTTTACGTAAGTCCAAATTTACCAAACAAAACGTTTATAAATCAGCTTAAAGATTGTGATTTTACAGATTTAGACTCTATAAAGCAAGCTTTCAGCGCCCAACCTATCACAAGAGATTTTTACAATGATCTTCAAAACTGGTATTACTATGCACTAGATAAAGTTAAATTTCCTGATGATTATAAATACTCTGATGACCCGGAAAAAGACAGAGAAATCAGAAACGCCCAAAGCTTAATCAGACTTTTAACAAGATTAATGTTTATATGGTTTTTAAAAGAAAAAGGTTTAGTGCCAAATAAGTTATTTGATGAAAAAGAGCTAAAAAACATAGTCAAAGACTTTGGCAAAGGTGATAACTATTACAATGCAATTTTGCAGAATCTATTTTTTGCAACTTTGAATAGACCTATTAAAGAAAGAGGTTGGGCAGAAGATAAAGGCTTTCCTGCAAACAAAAAAGATTTTGGAGTAAAAAGCTTATACAGGTATGAAAATAAGTTTTTGATAAGTAAAGAAGAAGTAATTTCAGAGCTGTTTAAAAATATTCCATTTATAAATGGTGGACTTTTTGACTGTTTGGATAAAGACAAAATTTATATAGACGGATTTTCAAGAAATGAAAAGAAGCAGGCTAAAATCAGTGATGAATTGTTTTTTAGCCAAGAAGAAAAAACAGTTGATTTATCCAAGTATGGTTTAGGCAAAAATGCAAAGGTTAGAGGACTTATTGATATCTTAAAAAGCTATAACTTTACAACAGATGAAGCAACGCCGATAGACCAAGAGATAGCCCTTGACCCAGAGCTGCTTGGAAAAGTATTTGAAAATCTTCTTGCAAGCTATAATCCAGAAACTAATACAACAGCAAGAAAGGCAACAGGCAGCTACTACACGCCAAGAGAGATAGTAGATTACATGGTAGAAGAGAGCTTAAGAGAGTATCTAAAAACAAAAGTGCCAGAAGCAGAAAATATTTTTGATGACCTATTCTCTTATTCTGATAAAGAACCAAACATTTCAGATGATTTAAGAAAAAAACTAATTCAAGCAATAGACCAGATAAAGATAATAGACCCTGCCTGTGGCTCCGGTGCCTTTCCGATGGGCATTCTTCATAAGCTTGTATTTTTACTTCAAAAGCTTGACCCGTCTAATGAAATTTGGAAAGATATTCAATTAGAGAGAACATCCAAGGAAGCAGATGCGGTATTTAGATCAGAAAAAGATAAGCAAGAAAGAGAAAAGCTGTTAGAAGAAATCAATGAAAACTTTGACGAAAGCATAAACTATCCAGACTATGCAAGAAAGCTTTATTTGATAGAAAACTGTATATATGGAGTAGATATACAGCCAATAGCTATACAGATTAGCAAGCTAAGATTTTTTATATCTTTGATATTAGACCAGAAAGTAGATAGAAGTAAACCAAACTTTGGAATTTTAACCTTGCCAAATCTTGAGACCAAGTTTATTTCTGCAAATGCTTTGATTGGACTGGAAAAACCTGCTCAAAAATCTTTAAGAAATCCGGAGATTGAAAAGTTAGAGCAAGAGCTGAAGTTTTTAAGACATAGATATTTTAGAATTAAGTCAAGGGCTGAAAAGATTCAATTACAGAATAAAGATAAAGAGCTGAGAGAGAAGTTAAAGAATGCTTTGATTGGCGATGGTTGGAATGATAAAGTAGCTGAAAAGATAGCTAATTTTGATATTTTTGACCAAAATGCATCTGCTGATTGGTTTGACCCAGAGTGGATGTTTGGAGTAGTTGATAGCTTTGATATTGTGATTGGTAATCCGCCGTATGTAAGACAGGAAAAGATAAAACCAATTAAGCCAATTTTACAAAAACAAAACTACGAAGTCTTTACATCAACAGCAGACCTTTATGTTTATTTCTATGAAAAAGGCTATCATTTGTTAAAAGAGCAAGGAATTTTAGCATACATAACAAGCAACAAATGGATGAGAGCTAAGTATGGAGAGAAGTTAAGAAAGTTTTTAAAAGAAAAGACAGCTATTTTAGAGATTATAGATTTTAGTGGTTATAAAGTTTTTGAGCAAACGGTAGATACTAATATTTTGATTTTTAGAAAGGAAAAGACAAGCAAGGAGCATATTTTTAGGTTTTTAGAGGTTAAAGGTGATATTGAAGATA